>JAHEYF010000056.1 GCA_023251755.1 Bacteroidota bacterium | reverse complement strand
TGATGCCCGGGTGGTTTTTCATATTGCCGCCTACTACTGCAACTATACATAAATCTGTTTCAGACTGTAAGGGCAATACTCTGCCGTTTTGTATTTCATGTTTAAACTCTTCATTAACCGCCAGTTTTGCTTTTATGGCCACTTCTTCATTTACTGCAACACAAATAGAATGCTCTGATGAGCCTTGTGTAATGAGAATAACATTTATTTTTTCTTTTGCCAAAGCGTTGAACAATCGGGCTGAAAAGCCTGGTATGCCAACCATTCCGGTTCCTTCTAAAGTTAAGAGGGCGATTTTTCCTATACCTGAAATCCCACAGACTTCACGGTCGGAACTATCAGGGTTGGTTTCAATGCTTGTTCCTTTATCCTGCGGTGCAAAAGTATTTTTGATTACAATGGGAATGTTCTTGTTCATAGCCGGATGTATGGTAGGCGGATAAATGACCTTGGCCCCGAAATGAGAAAGCTCCATGGCTTCTTTGTACGATACTTTGGGGATGATACGGGCATTGGCCACTACACGCGGATCAGCAGTCATCATACCACTTACATCCGTCCATATTTCAAGTACACTTGCATTGAGGGCACCGGCTAAAATAGCGGCGGTGTAATCAGAACCTCCACGCCCAAGAGTGGTGGTGTGTTTGTTTTTATCAGATGCAATAAAGCCGGGTAACAAATACAGACTACTGTCCTGTTGCTGAAAAAAATCAGTAATCAGTTTATTGGTTAAAGCAAAATCAACCGCTGCAGCGTTGTAATTTTCATCGGTACAAATCAATTCCCTTGAATCGACCCACAGCTGTTTCATGCCCCCACTTTCAAAACGTTTTGAAATAATCAATGAAGAAAGTTGTTCTCCGAAACTGGTGATGTGATCGAGGCTGCGGGCAGAGAGTTCTTTCAACAGAAACACCCCTTCGCAAACCGATTCTAATTCATTTATTTTTTTCTTCACAGTACTCAGGATAGAGCTGTGTTGCGCAACAGGAATCAATTCCCTTACCAATTGAAGGTGGCGTTCTTCAATTTCTTTCAGAAGTTCTTTATAGGATTCATCGCCTTGCGAGGCTCTTTTCCCGGTTTCAATTAGTTTATCGGTTATTCCGCTTAAAGCAGAAACCACAACAATTGTTTTTTGTTTTCCGATGTATTGTTCTACAACAGCCGCAACTTTATTGATGTTTTGCGCATTGGCGACCGAAGTCCCTCCGAATTTTAATACTTGCATAATACAAATTTTTACACTGAATAAGTGCTGATTTTTTTTAAAAAGAATTTTTAAAAGGAAATTAAATTAGCTGTAAACAGAGAACCTATCCGGTACCTGACAGAATAAAATAATAGATTGGTTGGTTTATATAAGCATGCATCCCGTTAGGGACGTACCGGTAATA
Source organism: Bacteroidota bacterium (assembly GCA_023251755.1). GTDB lineage: Bacteria > Bacteroidota > Bacteroidia > B-17B0 > Aurantibacillaceae > JAHEYF01. The sequence continues at coordinate 28,301 of JAHEYF010000056.1, read as the reverse complement.
ATAATTGAGGTGCCGGTTGTTGTAAACGAGGTAGTGCCAACAGCAACAATAGTGCCTCCAACAGCTGTGTGAGCTGAAGAAAGAGAGACATTATTTATAGCTGATTTGTTCACTTGTTGTTTAAATGATGGTGCAATGTTATGAAAAATTCAAATACAAAAAAAATAAATTTTAGGTATACGTTTAATAGTTTATTCGTTTACCCGTTCTTTTGTTCACTCGTTTTGAACATATAAACGAATAAACTATTAAACGAAAGAACTATATCCTAAAGCCCATCACCAGGATATCATCCACCTGTTCAAGGCCTCCGCGCCAGGTTTCCAATGTATTGGCAAACAGGCCTTCATGCTTGCGGAGGTCATCCTTGCTGGTAGAAAGAAGAAATTCTTTGAATTGTTTATACCCGAATTTTTTTCCAAAATTGCCGCCAAACTGATCGGCAAAGCCATCAGAAAACATATAAATCACATCGCCTTTATGCAAATCAAATACCTGGGTGTCCACCACCTTGTTTGGCGTGTATGAACCGAGCTGGTATTTTTCGGCTTTTAAAGTAAGCAGTTCATTGTCCCTGATGAGGTAAACGGAATTGTTGACCGCTGCAAATTCAAGTGTAAGTTCTTTCAGGTCTATTACACAAACAGAAATATCCATCCCGTCCTGCATAATTATTTCCCGTTGTTTGGACCCCAGCATTTTATTTACGGCCTGGTCTAATCTTCTCAGCAACAGGGAAGGATTGGTAATTTTTTCAGTTACCAATGTATGGTGCAGCACATCTATTCCCAATACCGACAGCAATGCCCCGGGAACGCCGTGCCCTGTACAATCTGCAGATACCACATAAATTTTATCGTGAAATTTTTCAAACCAGTAAAAGTCACCGGATACAATTTGTTTGGGGGCATAAAAAATAAATGATTCGGGGAAAAAATTTTTGAAACCCGATTTTTCGGGCATCATGGCTTGTTGCAAATTACCAGCGTAACGGAGTCCCTGTAAATTTTCCTCCATATAATTTTGTAAGCAGTTGTTGTACTCGCGCAATTTTTGTTCGGCCTGTTTTTGTTCCGTTACGTCCCTGGCCACCGCATATACGAGGTTCTCATCCGGTGCCAGCACCGATTTCCAGGCCAGCCACTTCACCGCTCCGTTTTTGCACCTGTAGCGGTTTTCGAAGTGAAAACCGTGATCCCCGAGTTTCAGCTTGTCCAGTGCCCGGCCGGTTGGTAAATGGTCTTCTTCAAGAATAAAATCAATGAAGGGCCGTGCCAGCAACTCTTCTGTAGAGTAGCCCAGCACCTTTTCAAAAGACCGGCTGACCTGTTTAAAGTAACCGTCCATTCCTGCAATACAAATCATGTCAATGGAGAGTTCAAAAAAACGTTCCAGGTTTTTAGCCTGCTCCCTCCTTTTTACTTCTTCAATAATTTCGTAAAGAATAGCTTCGTTGTGAGTGGATTTCTTAATCTGTTCAATAATGTCGATTGCTGGCATAACAAAAATTTGTCTAACGAATATAGACACAATAAAAAATTATAACAATTTATCAACAGATTATTTTGATGATTTAACGAATAATTAACTGAAAATGAACTGTGCTGTCATTGTAGTGACGAAATGAGTCTGTGTGCTGACAAAAATAGATAGTGGATAAGTGCTGGTTGTTAAAAATAAATTTAACGCGGGTTCTTAAAACAAAAATTCCGCCTTTTTATCCGGATTGTTCAGCTTGGTGCTTTGCCTTTTTTCGTTGACCGTAACATGTATCATATTCGTCTGGTCGGGCAAATAATCGTACAACAACGAATTTTCAAGTGTTATTTTTTGGGGTTGTTTTACATTTTTAATTTCAAAATAACACCAGATCGCTTCTTCCTCTTTTTCGTAGCCTATAAATACCGGTTGAAGTGTTTTATCATCTGCTTTTATCAGCAGGTGTTTGCTTACATAATTACTGATTAAATCATCCGCTTCCTTTTTATCCTTTGGGTGAAGAAGGTCCAATGGTTTCTTGTGAATTTTTTTAAGGGCATCTTCTATATTGTCTGTAAACATTCTGCAACTGATTTCAATACTTTGAGCGGCCCTGTTGTGTTTGATTTCGGTTACACTGATATAATAAGGGTGTACAAAGGAAGAAAGCAGTATCGACCACACAAAAGCAAAAAACACCGTATATCTAAGTTTTGGCTGCATAAAGCGGAAAATAATTAGTTTTGGAATTATCTTAACATTGGTAAAGGTACAAAAATGAACGATTTTAGTTTATGGTTTACTATGGGCATTCAGCACATCTGCGACCTGCAGGGTTACGACCATATTCTATTTATCGCGTCCCTGTGCATTTTGTTCGACCTGCATGAATGGAAAAAGTTGCTCGCACTGATCACCGCTTTTACTATTGGACATTGCATTACCCTTGCCCTCAGCGTATTCAACCTCTTAGTCATTCCCGCTTCAATTATTGAGATACTTATTCCCATTACGATTATTATCACCTGCATCACCAATATCCTTCACAGGGAAAACCCGCTTACAAATATTCGCCATTATTATTTTTCGGTACTGCTGTTTGGGTTCATTCACGGCATGGGATTCTCGTATTTATTGAAGTCCCTGCTGGGATCGGAAGAAAACATCCTTAGCCCTTTGTTTTTATTTAACCTTGGTTTGGAAACCGGACAGGTGATAATTGTGGTTTTTGTTTTATTAATTTCCTTAATTTTACAAACGCTCACCAGGCTTAAAAAGCAAACCATAATTATACTTGTTTCAGGCACAACCCTTTGTACAGCGCTGTGGATGGCGACTGACAGAACACTAATTTTAATGAATAAACACTAATATGAAACCACTATTTTTTATCCCCCTTTCATTTGTATGTTTAACCACAACGGCACAAAACATTCAAAACAACCCTGCATCCAATCATGGTAACAAGTTTGAGCAATTGGGTACCATCTTAAACGACCCCAATGAATACCGTTCCGCTTCGGGTGCTCCGGGCCATAAATACTGGCAACAAAAAGCCGATTACGATATTGATGTTAGCCTGGATGAAAAAAACCTGCGGCTGACCGGTAGTGAGCTGATTACTTATTTCAACAACTCGCCTGATCCGCTTACATACTTATGGCTTCAGCTGGATGAAAACGAGCACGACCCTAAAGTAGAAAGCCACAGCTTTGACGGAAGTAAAATACAAAAACCCATTACCAACGGCGACCTTTCGGGCTTATTGGAAAGCGAAACATTAAAAGGTTTCGGAGATAAAATACAGGCCGTTACCGATGAAACCGGCAAACCATTAAAATACACCATTAACCAGACCATGATGCGCGTTGAGCTTCCACGCGTGCTGAAGACCGGCGAAAAATACAAGTTTAAAGTAAAATGGTATTACAACATTATTAACCGCATAGTAAACGGTGGCCGTGGAGGCTACGAATATTTTCCTGAAGACGGCAATTATTTGTTTACCATTACACAGTGGTATCCGCGTATGTGTGTGTACAGCGATTTTCAGGGCTGGCAAAACAAACAATTTACAGGCCGTGGCGAATTTGCCTTGACCTTCGGTAATTTTAAAGTAAAAATGACTGTTCCCGCAGACCATGTTATTGGTTCAACCGGCGCTTGTCAGAATTATGCCCAGGTGCTTAGTCCAACACAATTGCAGCGCTGGCAAAAAGCCCAGACGGCCAGCGATGTGGTTGAAATTGTTACCCTTGACGAAGCCAAAGCTGCTGAAAAAACAAAATCAACAGCTACAAAAACATGGGTGTTTACAGCCGATAGCGTCCGCGATTTTGCCTGGACTTCTTCCAGAAGGTATGTATGGGACGCTTTGCCGGCTAAAATGGAAAATAAAAAAACCATGTGCATGAGTTTTTATAGCAAAGAAGCGTACAACTTATACCGTAAGTACTCTACCAAGGCCATTGCCCATACTATTAAAACCTATTCCAAATTCACCATCCCTTACCCTTACCCGGTTGCACAAAGTATTGAAGCCGCCAACGGAATGGAATACCCCATGATTTGTTTTAATTTCGGAAGAACAGAAAAAGACGGAACCTACAGCGAATCCACAAAATACGGGATGCTGGGTGTAATTATTCACGAGGTGGGGCACAATTTTTTCCCGATGATTGTAAACAGCGACGAGCGCCAGTGGACCTGGATGGACGAGGGATTGAACACCTTTGTACAAACCCTTACCGAACAGGAATTCGACAACAATTACCCTTCGCAACGCGGGGCCGCTTATAAAATTGTGGATTATATGAAGATGCCCAAAGACATGCTGGAACCGATTATGACCAATAGCGAGGACATCAGCCAGTTTGGGAACAATGCTTACGGTAAACCGGCTATCGGCTTAAATATATTGCGCGAAACAATTATGGGACGTGAATTGTTTGATTATGCCTTTAAAGAATACGCCCGCCGCTGGGCCTTTAAACACCCCACCCCCAATGATTTTTTCAGGACGATGGAAGACGCCTCGGCTGTTGACCTCGACTGGTTCTGGAGAGGATGGTTTTATGGAATAGACCCTGTAGATATTTCACTGGATTCGGTAAAAGCATTTACGGTAACAAACAACCAAACTGTGCCTGTAAAAGTGGACACCATTGTTGCCCGCAACCGTGGCTCACGGAACGAGTTTGAAAGCATCACCAAAATACGCAACCGCGAATCGGGTATGCGTTTTTTAATTGATACCGATACCACCCTGCGTGATTTTTATTACACCTACAAACCGGATAACAACGCCAAGCCCGAAAAAATAATCCGTAGCCTTAGCGATCAGATTGAGCCGCTTTCGGACACAGCAAGCGCCGCCTTTAAAGATAAATTTTATTATGAGCTGAGCCTTTCCAATAAAGGAGGCTTAGTGATGCCCGTTATCATTCAATGGAATTATAAAGACGGCACCAGCGAAACAGAAAAAATAAGCGCTTACATCTGGCGTAAAAATGAAAAACAAGTGGTGAAGACATTTGCCAAAAGCAAAGAAGTGGCTTCTATTGTGCTGGACCCGATGAGGGAAACAGCCGACATCGACGAAAAAAACAACACCTGGAATGTGAAAGAGGCGCCCAACAAGTTTGATGTATTTAAAGCCAAAACTACAGGGCGTGGGCAAAGTAGCGGTGGCAACCCCATGCAAAAGGCGAAACAAAAATCGTAGTTGATCGGGCTGTACATTGTACAACAACAAGGTACAAACTAACGCAATCAACAGTAAAACGGGAACCCTAATTGTTCCCGTTTTTTATTTTTATATCCGTAGAGATCGTAATAACACTTGCCTTGTTCAAGAGAAAAGAACTCTTATTTTAAAGGGGGTTTGAACTATTTCGATAAAATAACTACTCTTAGCCATCGTAGCACTTTTTAAAAAAAGTTTAGGTATGTACCACCACTTCCCTAACTTTGAAATAAACATTAACACCACATGAGTAGTAACAAAGTATATATTTTCGACACCACCCTGCGCGATGGCGAACAGGTTCCGGGCTGTCAGCTGAACACAAAAGAAAAAGTACAGGTAGCCCGCGCGCTTGAAGAATTGGGTGTTGATATTATTGAAGCCGGTTTTCCGGTATCAAGCCCTGGTGATTTCGATTCTGTGGTTGCCATTTCAAAAGCTGTTTCAAACCCGGTAATATGTGCCCTGACCCGTGCGGTAAAAGCAGACATTGATTGTGCTGTGAATGCCCTACAGTACGCCAAAAGAAAACGTATACACACTGGTATCGGAAGTTCAGATATTCACATTCAGCATAAATTTAATTCAAGCCGCGAGAAAATTCTGGAACAAGCCGTAGATGCCGTAAAGTATGCAAAACAATATGTGGAAGACATTGAGTTTTACGCCGAAGACGCCGGAAGGGCCGATTTGCGGTTTTTGGCCCAAATGGTAGAAGCCGTTATTGATGCCGGTGCAACGGTAGTAAACATCCCCGATACCACAGGCTATTGTTTACCCGAACAATACGGAGCTAAAATTAAATTTTTGGCCGAACACGTCAACAACATTCACAAAGCCGTTATCTCCTGCCATTGCCACAACGATTTAGGATTGGCCACCGCCAATTCGATTGCCGGTGTGGTGAACGGGGCCAGGCAAATAGAATGCACCATTAATGGAATAGGCGAACGGGCAGGAAATACTTCATTGGAAGAAGTCGTTATGATTTTACAAGCGCACAAAAACCTGCATTTAACCACCGGGGTCAACTCCAAAAAAATATACTCCACCAGCCAGCTTGTATCGCGTTTAATGAACATGCAGGTACAAGCCAACAAAGCCATAGTCGGCAAAAACGCTTTCTCCCATTCATCCGGTATCCACCAGGACGGTTTTTTGAAAAACCGCGATACGTATGAAGTGATCAACCCTGCCGATGTGGGTGTAGACCAATCTTTGATTGTACTTACTGCACGTAGCGGAAGGGCAGCCCTGAAACATAGAATAGGAGAACTGGGTTACAAAGTAAGTAAAGAAGAACTGAATACAATTTACCAACGCTTTTTAGAAATGGCAGACACTTTGAAACAAGTGGAAAATAAAGATTTGCAACAGTTAATGGAAGAATTTAAAAACGTAGAAGCATAAGATGGCAAAAACATTGTTCGAAAAAATATGGGACGCGCACGTGGTTACATCCGTCAACGACGGACCATCTGTGTTGTACATCGACAAACACCTCATTCACGAAGTAACCAGCCCACAGGCCTTTGAAGGAATTGAAAAAAGAGGGCTTTCTATTTTCCGGAAAAACAATATTGTAGCCACTGCCGATCACAATGTTCCCACCACCGATCAGCACTTACCTATTAAAGAACAACTCTCCCGCTTTCAGGTAGACAAACTAACAGAAAACTGTAAAAAACACAACATTGATTTATACGGACTAGGGCATCAGTACCAGGGTATTGTTCATGTTATAGGGCCTGAGTTGGGCTTTACTTTACCGGGCATGACCATTGTATGCGGTGACAGCCACACCTCTACCCACGGAGCATTTGGAAGCATTGCCTTTGGGATAGGCACCAGTGAAGTAGAACAGGTGTTCGCTACACAATGCCTGTTACAGAACAAACCCAAAACCATGAAAATTTCCTTAGAAGGAAAAGTTGCCAAAGGAGTGGGCGCTAAAGACATGGTACTCTATGTTATTTCTCAACTAAGTGTAGGCGGTGCAACCGGCTATTTTATTGAGTTTGCAGGCGGGGCCATTCAAAGCCTTTCTATGGAAGAGCGTATGACGATATGCAACATGAGTATTGAAATGGGCGCCCGCGGAGGATTGATTGCACCGGATGAAACCACCTTTGCTTATTTAAAAGACCGGGAATTTAGCCCCAAAGGCGATAAATGGGAAGAAGCGATTGCCTATTGGAAAACATTGTACACCGATGCAGCAGCCAAATTCGACAAAGAAATTGTGATAGACCTGAACGGCCTCACACCCATGATTACTTATGGTACCAACCCGGGTATGGGAATTAAAATTGGCGATAACATTCCCAAAGAAACAGAAATTAAAGACAGCTCCGACACGGTTTCTTTTTTGAAATCATTGAACTACATGGGCTTTGCCCCCGGCGAAAAAATATTGGGCAAAACAATTAACTATGTATTTATCGGCAGCTGTACCAATTCGCGTATTGAAGATTTGCGTGAAGCGGCCCAACTGGTAAAAGGAAAACAAAAAGCAAAAAATGTGAAGGCCTTTATTGTACCGGGTTCTCAATTGGTGCGCAAAAAAGCCATCAGCGAAGGGCTGGATAAAATTTTTGAAGCAGCAGGGTTCGAATTCAGGGAACCGGGTTGCTCGGCCTGCCTGGGTATGAACGAAGATAAAATACCGGCAGGCGAATACTGTGTGTCTACCTCCAACAGAAACTTTGAAGGCCGGCAGGGAGCCGGTGCGCGTACATTGTTAGCCAGCCCATTAACCGCTGCGGCCTGCGCCATTACCGGAGAAATTACCGATGTAAGAACCTTATTCAATAATTAAAATGGAAAAAATAAATACCATACATTCAAGCGTGGTGCCTTTACCGGTTAACGACATTGATACCGATCAGATTATTCCAGCCCGTTTTTTAAAAGCCACTTCAAGAGAAAATTTTGGAGCTAATTTATTTCGCGACTGGCGCTACGACAACCAGGGAAATCCGAAAAAAGAATTTATTTTAAACAACCCTGTTTACACCGGGCGTATTTTGGTGGCCGGAAAAAATTTTGGTTGTGGAAGCAGCCGCGAGCATGCCGCCTGGGCTTTGTACGATTATGGTTTCAGGGTAGTGGTGTCCAGTTTTTTTGCTGATATTTTTAAAAGCAATTCCCTGAACAATGGTTTATTGCCCGTGCAGGTTTCTGAAAAATTTCAACAAAAAATTTTAACATTGGCCAGTACCAAACCGGGCATTACCCTAACCGTTAACCTCGAAAAACAATTTATTTGTATTGATGAAACCGGTGAAAAAGAAAACTTCGATATACAGGCTTACAAAAAAACCTGTTTACTGAACGGTTATGATGATATAGATTTTTTACTGAGCCAGAAAGATAAAATAGCTGAGTATGAAAAAACAAGTAAGTATTTATCGCTCACTAAAAGTTCTTTGGCACAGGTTTCGGAACTCTAATTGTTTACCCGTTTATTTGTTCATTCGTTTACCAGTTCCGGAACTATTAAACGAATAAACGATTGAACAAATAAACTGGTAAACGAATAAACTATTAAACGAGAATATCTATGGAAAAAAATATCGCATTATTACCCGGAGACGGCATAGGCCCGGAGGTTACCGACCAGGCCGTAAAAGTATTAAAAGTAATTGCCGAACGTTTTCACCACCAGTTCACCTTCGAAAAAGGCCTTATTGGCGCTGTGGCCATTGATGCAACAGGCCATCCATTCCCCGAAGCGACACACGACCTGTGTAAAAAATCGGATGCTATTTTATTTGGCGCTATTGGCGATCCGAAATACGATAACAACCCGAAAGCCACTGTTCGCCCCGAGCAGGGCTTACTGGCCATGCGCAAACAATTGGGTTTGTTTGCCAACATCAGGCCGGTGCATACTTACAAATCACTCATCAATAAATCGCCCTTAAAAGCCGACATCATCAGCGGAACAGACTTTGTCGTGTTTCGTGAATTAACGGGCGGGATTTATTTTGGTGAAAAGAAAAGAAGCGCCGACGGCAACCAGGCCAGTGATAGCTGTGTATATACGCGCAGTGAAATAGAACGAATTGCCAGACTGGCTTTCGAAAACGCAATGACCAGGCATAAAAAGTTATGCCTCGTTGACAAAGCCAATGTATTGGAAACATCGCGTTTGTGGCGCGAAGTGGTGCAGGTAATGGCCCTGGGTTTCCCGGAAGTGGAAGTTAATTTTATGTTTGTAGACAACGCAGCCATGCAGTTGATTTTAAACCCCCGCCAGTTTGATGTAATCCTCACTGAAAATATGTTTGGCGATATTATAACCGACGAGGCTTCTGTAATTACAGGCTCATTAGGGATGCTGCCTTCAGCATCAGTAGGCGATAAAAACGCTTTGTATGAACCCATACACGGTTCCTACCCTTCGGCAGCCGGCAAAAATATTGCCAACCCAATAGGCTCTATTTTATCGGCCGCCATGATGCTTGAATTGTCGTTTGCCATGCCCCTTGAAGCTGCTTACATAACAAGGGCCGTAGAAGAAACCCTGAGCCAGGGTTGGGCAACTGTAGATATAAACCCCGATAACTATATTGGAACACAGGAGATGGGCGATAAGATTGCTGAACACGTGAATGAGATTTGTTTGCACGAGGTGTAAACCTTTTAGAATAGAAAAAATAAAACCAAACCGGGAGCACATCCCGGTTTTTTTATTGCCCCTCTTTCAACCACCAAATATGATAAAAATCATCTTTCGGTTTGACTTACTTCATATTTAATTGCTTTTAAACACCCCATTTTTGTATCAACAGAAAGGCAGGAAAAATAAACCCATGTTCGAATTCAAGTTTCATATTTTAGAGTTGACCCTCCGCGTTTTTTTAGGCGTCTTGTTTTTTGCACAGGGCTACGACAAAGTGTTCCGGGTAAAAATAAGCGGGGTTATCGAAACCTTCCATACCGAAATGGAATCCAAACACGTACCCTCTTTCATGCTGGTAATGGCCGCTTATTACACCTCCATTGTTGAGCTGGTGGCTGGTGCCATGCTGATCCTCGGCTTATTTAAATTCTACGCCCTTACCCTGCTCGGAATTGACCTGATGCTGGTAACCTGTGCCTTTTCAATCCTCCAGCCCATGTGGGATATGCAATATGTGTTTCCACGCTTAGTTATTTTAACCGTGCTTTTTCTTTTGCCCGAAAAGTGGGAAATTTTTTCCATCGATTTTTTTATTACTAATTTAAAATAAACACCAAATGAAAACCTACCTTGTTCCAACCGACTACTCCGACACCGCTCACAATGCGGCTTTATACGCCCTTGACCTTGCAAAAAAAGACCAGGCGAAAGTGGTATTGCTAAATGTTTTTCAGGTTCCGTACCCTGTTGTTCACGATACCTATATTCCGCTTAGCTCCATGGATGAATTGCAACACGATGCCAAAGATGCCTTGCTGAAATACAAAAACAAATTGGTGAGTAAAACCAAAACTGATGTTGAAATAGAATGCAGGGTAGCGCCTGATTTTGTGTCGGACGGGATCAGTAAATACCTTCAGCACAACCGGGTCGATTTGATTGTAATGGGAATTACCGGAGGAAGTGTACTTAAGGAAGTACTTGTAGGAAGCAATGCAATGAGCGTTATCAGACAATGCAAAAAAAATGTATTGATTATACCCAAGGATGCTAAGTATAAAGAGGTTCAAAAAATCGGTTTTGCCACTACTTTTGAATTTGAACATGAAAGTCAGATAAAAAAAGACCTGAAACATTATGTGGATTTATTTCAGGCTAAATTGATTGCGATTCATGTAAATACAGTAACAGAATTGAATACTCCGGAAAGACAAGCTGTGGTAAAGCACTTTAACAGTAGTTTTAATGAAGCTGATTTTGTGGTAAAAGAAATCGAAAGTGAAAATGTAGCAGAGGAAATTGAAAGATACGTGGAAGAAAAAAAATGCGACTGGCTGGCTTTGGTACCTAAACACAACAAACTATTCGAAAGGTTGTTCAATAAAACAATAACTAAAAAATTAGCTTTTCACCTGCATGTCCCGATATTGGCGATTCATGATGAAGATTAAATTAAGACATTACCCGATAGCAATATGAAATTGAAGATTGATGATAGCAAAAGGATTTCGGCTGTTCAAAAGGAATTTAATGATGCATTTCCTTATTTAAAGCTGGAGTTTTTTGAGCGGCCACATGCAAAAGGCAGCGGTTCGCCTAAGGGGCAGATGAAAAGTGCTTCGCTTACCCTTGAGCAGTGCCGGAAACAACACGGTTCCGGAAGCCTTGTAATACAGGAATCGCAAAGTGTGGCTTCGGTAGAAAAATTATTTTTTGAGCTTTACGGATTGTCTGTTCAGGTATTCCGCAAATCAGGAAAATTATGGCTGGAAACAATGATGACCGACGACTGGACCTTAAAACAACAAAACGAACACGGAAGAGAGTTGAGTAGTTAATATTATGAATACAGATCTAAAAAGTTGTATTTGATTTAATAGAAGTTCATTCATTGAAATTACACCTTTACTTTCCTCTATTTAATCTTCTTGCTGATAGTTTTTTCCAAATACTATGAGCTAAATTTATCTCCTTTTGTGTCAAGCCAAAATGTTCTTTCAAAATTATATGATTGGTAATCTTTAAGACTTCTTCAATATCTGTTTTGTTTCGAATCAATTTGTCAATTTGAGAAAGCAACTTAGCATTGTCTTTGTGATAGGGTAATAAAACCTTTTCAGCTTCATTAGGCATTAGTTCTAAAACACCACCACCGTGACTTCGTCCGCTTACTTCTGTAAATGCTAAGGATAGTGAATTATAATAACTTGCTGTAAGCGCTTTAATATCTGTTCCCTTTTTCACAAATACCCGGTGCATTGTGTCAGTAGTGTATGCCTCGGCCTGATTAATTATTAAACGCGGATAAAGATTATTTCTTCTAATAAAAAGTGCATCCGAAACTTTTAAAGAAGGGACTACGAACCAATCATTCCTGATTCCGGTCTTATAGCCTTTATGAATGCCTATACTTTCTCCATGAGCAATGTATTTTACAGCTCCATTTTTTTGATTTAAATTCTTTTTGTCAGGAAAAGTAAGTAAGTGCGCTTTTGCCTTAGAAAATTTATTCTTTTGCCAATCTTTCTCTGTGAAAATAACACTATTCACTTGAACGCTCCTGCCCACCATTGGTTTTGCATAGTCATGAAGATCATATTCTTCAACTGTCGTAAGTGGAACGGTGAAGAAATCATTTGAGCCTGTTGTTATTCCAACTTCAACATTTGCAAATTTCCCAAGAGTAGAGATGTTTCTTTTCCTGGCAATATTTTCTAAAAAGTCAATTTCTTCCTGGTCTAAAAAATAGAAAGTCCATTTGTTAGATTTAAAATCAATTTTCTTTTGCGGGCTTTTTAACTTGGCAGTATCAAGCGTTTTCAGTTCGCTTGCATCTTTTAATTCAATATGCTCAATATTGTGTTCTTTACTTCCGTTCTTTTCGCAAAGAAGTAAAACAACCTCTTGTTGAATATCAGGAAATACCAGCTTTTCGAATGAAATGATATTTATTTTATTGTAAAACTGTGCAATGAATTTTCGTAATTGAAGTGCAAAAGAAACCTGCAATATTTCTGCTGGCAAAACAAAACCGATTTTCCCACCTTTGTTTTTGAGCAAGAGGGATGAGCCAACAACAAACGAAACCCAGGCGTTAGTCAGTTTTGAATAAGTTAATCCGGCTTTAATAAAAATGTCTCCCGCCTCAACTTGTTGTTGTCTATCAAAAAACTGGTAACGTATATATGGTGGATTACCTACAATTAAATCAAATCGTTGTAAAGTGTTATTGCAATATGTGTGGAAGTCGTCATTTATGACTTGTTTGTTTTTTAATTCAATCTTTTCAGCTTTCCGCGCTTCAATTGGATCCAGTTCAACCGCTGTAACAGATTTATATTTTAATTTTAAATCCCTTAATTGCTCAATAAAAACTCCGTCACCACAGCTTGGCTCAAGAATGTCTGAATTTGTGGAGCCGTTAATTCCCCATTTCAAAATAAATTCTGCAAGAGGTTCGGGCGTGTAAAAACCACCTCTTAACTTTTCGGCTGATGCTTCTGTGATAAGTTTCATTCTTATTTGAGGCTTTTTATGGTTTTCAGATACTTTACTTTTTTCTCGGCAACTTTTAAAACTTCGCTTGCAAAATCTTCTTCGTCCATTATTTGATACGCAACGCTATCACTGAGAAATTCAATGGTTAGATTTTTTTCGCTTACATTAAAAAGTTTTGAAAATTTCCCAATCAAATCTTTGGTTGGTTTGCGATTGTTCTTTTCAATCTTCCCTAACATAGATGTGTCAATTTTCAAATATTCTGAAACTTCACGCAATGTTAGATTTTTCTCTTCACGAAGAGTTTTGATTGTATCACCGAAAGTTTTTTCTATTTTCATTTTGGACAACTTCAGTCCAAAGGTAAAAAGAGAAATTGAACCCGCAAGAATTTTTCGAAAAAGAATTATCAACACAGGGGGGTGGAAAGCCAAATTAGGTAATAACAATATGAAAAACCTTACTTTTTCCTTTAGGACCAAAGAGATCAAGTCGTGAACCCGTGAGATTTGTTTTCTTGACTATTTCGCCAAGGTCCCCCCAGGAAATGGAGGTTGTATAATTTCCTTGTCCAGCTTCGCCACTTGGCTTGTGTCTTACTTCAAGGTCAAATTTCCCTTTGAACTCATCAAAGATTGTAACCTCAAAGGGAACAATAGCCGCTTCAACAAAGGGGGATTTTCTAATTTTCTTCCATTTATATTTATCGAAAAGGTGATTGCGGAAATATTTTGTTTGAGCAATCTTCTTGCCCTGGATTGCAAAATCGTCTTGCACCAAGCGAAGTCCGCCAGTATCTTTTCCAACAGGTGTTTGTTGCACACTCGATGCAGGAAGTTTTTTCCTTGTCCAAACCAGTTTACCTTTATTAGTAGCACGGCCAGTCGAAACAGTTACTGCTGTTTTTGCTTTGGGTTTTGCTGTTCCTCTGAATTCATTCGGAATTTTTGCAATTGCTCTTTTCGGAAATATTGTTGAGATGATGTTTTCAGTCTCTTTGCGTTCTGCCTTCTCTGCTTTGTCCTGAGCAGCTTTTCGTTCCTCTTCTGTCGGAACAACTTTAGCTTTTACTAAGTCAGCGATAATTTTCTTAGAAAGTTTTTTAAGGTTTGGATCGGTAAAATCAAAGATGCCTTTGAAATATTCTTTTAGCTCTTCAATAATTTTTTTGTCTGCATCAACTGAATTGTCAATGCTCACAAGCAATGCTGCTTCAACATTGGTGAATAGTCCTTGTGATGTAAGGTTTGATGATCCTATAATCAGTTCAGATTTATCTGTACCCTCAAATAAATAAATTTTGGGATGAAAGATTGTGAATGATGGTTGATAAAAAACGAAAGCATTTATATTTAAATTTAGAAGCGCTTCTAATGCTTCTTGTGATGTTCCCTTTTGGTCAACACCTGTAACAATGGTAATAAGGTTGAGATGTTTTTTTGCCGTTGCAATATGTTTTGAGAGTCCGTTTACACCTGCCTGACTTGTAAAAGCTGAGATGCCTGTGAATGTGTGAAAGTCTTTGTCCGAAAAGAATTTTAGAAGTTGATTGCCCACCGAATCCTTTGATGTGGCTTCAAATCCCTGCCCTAATAGCCTAATATTCATTTGATTTCAAATTTCTCACAAATATAATCAAAAAGTGGAGGGGGATTTGGCTCTTTGGGTTTTGCCTTGTCAATATACGATGAGCTGCCTGCCGAACACTGTCGTTTTTAAGCATTGGCTATAACGGTTTGCCGCCTCATACAGTTACATTAGCAGTAATTTTTATTTATTTCCTTTTAAAATTTTTGTTTCCCAATTTCCAATAAATCATTTCATTTTCCGTTCTTAATTCTATAAAATTAAACTTCCTCAGCAAATTTACAGAGCTTGTATTTTCTGCCAGACAGTTTGCAGTAATTTCCTTTACAGATTCTTTCATAAATGCCCATTTCAGAAGTCCGGTTACAGCTTCTTCTGCATACCCTTTTCTTCTTTCTTCTTTTATAATACCGTACCCAATGTCAGCATTTTCCTGTTCATAGTTAAACCCCTTAAATCCCAGGTCTCCAATTATCTCTAATGTATCACTTTTGATAATCATCCAGGATTCAAATCCGGTAGGTGATTCAACCTTTGATAAATTATTAATTATTTTCGGCAGGGTCTCTTTAACATCATCATCGGGCCAACTCAATCCTTTTTTTAATCCCATTTTAAATAAGTCATTGAAATCATCCTGCAGGATGCTTTTACAAATTTGTATTGTAAAAGGAATCAAAATTAACCTTTCAGTTAAGAGTCTGTCAATTTGTAATGTTTGTGTTTTCAATATTTCTATATGAGCTGATGAATATTCTGTTTGAATTTTATAATCTGCCCGTAAAATTACAGCTAAGGGCTTGCGGGCAGGCGCAGAAAGCGTTTTATAAATTTGATTTTTACGGAGCTGCTGTTATAAAAGTACGGATAATTTGTTGTATGGCACGAAATGCGCTTGCCCGCTGCCAGGCCCTGGTTTTTATTTCATTTGACTTTATACAGGAATAGTAAAGTCTTTCAATTCACAAACAGCAAGGACAGCTTCATGAATTTTATATACAATACCATAGCTATCCGACGCTGCTTTCTTTTGAATTTGCATTGCAGTTTAAACAAAACAGACCACCCCTTTTGGAAGCAGTCTGTTTTGCCGGCGGATGTTGTAATTTACCTGATTACAGAAAACTTTTCTGTTTTGATAAGCTGTCCGTCCTGAACAATGGAATAAAAGTAGACACCCTGCTCCAATGTGTTTTGATGTACCTCTAAAGAATTGGTGCCTGCCTTTAACTCATAGGAGGAGATCTTTCTTCCGCTCAGGTCGCTGATCTCAAAATGGGCTTTGCTGCCTTCCGGCACGTGGTAGCTCAGGGTAAAGGTCCCGTTGTTGGGGTTGGGGTATAGGTTATCAGATTGATCCGCTTCATTTTCAACTATACCCGATGTTTTACAAAGGTTGAGCGAAACACTTTTAATAAGCGCAATCGTACAGGGCGTTCCGGTTCCGAACGATGGATTGCATTTGACCTGCTGATAGGCGGGTCCTGTACAAACGAAAGTGAAAGATACCGAACTAAAGTCTGGTGAATAGGAAACATTTATCGCTCCCGGAGGAAGTGTCCACGAAGATGCTGTATATGTTGCTCCTACAACACCTGTAACCGAATACGTGGAGAGGTACTGAGGGCAACTGGGGTAACAACCTGCTGTACCAGGGCCCGAAATGAGTGGAGATTGTTTACTTATACACATATTGTCAATGCTTCCGTTTAAAGTTCTTGTCTGTGCTCCTTGTGGAACATTACCATGTTGCAGGGTGTTTATATTTGTGATGTTGCCAACAATAGTAAAACACTGTGGTGAGCCCGCTAAATGCACCGTTCTTGCTGCATCTGTAAATACGCTGATTAGTCCGTGTGTCTGATCCAGGCGTTGTAGTCTTATATAATAAGTTGCCGTAGTCTGCGGGCAAGGAATAGCGGCAGACATGGACCAGGCGGCATTACCATCCTTTGACCCCGCCTGAAAACCCCAGCCTGTATTATTGGGTGCCGAAGTTATAGCTGCAATAATTGCATCCTGGTTGGTAGCTGGAAAAGAGCCTCCGTTACAGGGTGTGACTACAGTATTATAAGCATCCTGAGCTCCCGCAGTAAACCCGGCTAATACTTCATAAGGTGAATAAGTTGCGGTGGTATTAATAAAAAAATCAAAGTCTGCAATCCACGAATTAGCCAAAAACGAGATGTTCCTGTACATTCTGTTTTCTTCAGCGCCCGAACAGGCATTGTAATTAAATGCCCCGTTGCTGATAGTAACGGCGGGGCCAGGGCAGAATGTTGCAGGGTGTACAGTTGTCCAGGCTGCGGCTGAGCCATATTGTTCACTTACAAAAGAGCAGGTGTTTTGTGAAAAGCCGGGGCTTGAAAAAAGACAGGCTGACAGGGCAATCACGCCCAGTTTGATGGTTTTTGTTTTCATAGAATATTTTTTTGTTTTGAACGAAGGGCATAAAATTTATTTAGCAAGGGTATGAATTATAGAATAAATTGCCTTACCGTTAATAAGGTTTTTAGCACAACTATTCTTTATTGATTGTTAAAGAAGCAAGTACGGGCGCGGAATTTGGCCGACTATTGATAAATACCTGAAAATGATTTACACGATATGAACCGCACAAGGCATATAAGGGCATATAAGGTTTGTTGAAGGTTTAAATTTGTATTGCGGAATTGTTACAAAAATACCAGGTGGGTTTGGTTGATTGGTTTGAACCACATAAGGCATATAAGGACACATAAGTTATTAACCCATAAAATTATACAAGATGATGATTACAAAAAAATACCTTACAGATTTAGTTTACCAGGTAAATGGTGCAGCTATTGAAGTACACAAGGCTTTAGGGCCGGGCTTATTGGAAAGTGTATACCATAAATGTTTGAAGCATGAACTCTTTTTGAGGGGAATTAATTACCGGTCAGAAGTGAATGTGCCGATTAATTACAAGTCCCTCGATCTGAATACAGACTTAAGATGTGATTTTATCATAGAAAATATTTTAGTCGTTGAACTAAAAGCCATTGAATATATTTTACCGGTTCATGAAGCGCAAATACTCACCTACATGAAATTGCTGAATTTGCCCAAGGGCCTGATGATTAATTTCAATACCACCCATATATTTAAAGAAGGTCAAAAGACTTATGTAAATGAGTTGTACCGGATTTTACCCGAAACATAGATTTTATTAAGAGATGGTATTGCAAAACTTATGTGCCTTATATGGTTAAGATACTACATTGATCCACTAAAAACTTATATGCCCTTATATGCCTTATATGGTTCAAATAAAAAAACAATTTCTTTTCACTACTTTTATTTCACCATGATCGAAATACAAAAAGCCAGCCCAAACGACGCTGCCCTCATTTCAACTATCGCAAAAATTACCTTTATTGAATCGCACGGGCATTCGGCTTCAGAAAAAAACATTTGTTCATATATTGATGCGCATTATTCCGTGGAGGCCATTAATAAAGAATTAGCCGATGAAAAAAACAATTACCACCTCATTTACTTCAATCAAAAGCTGGCCGGTTTTTCCAACATAATTTACAACTCTTCGAATCCCAAAATTGATGAAAAAGCCCTTACCAAACTCGACCGGATCTATATATTAAAAGAGTTTTACGGCCTTCAGTTAGGCGCTGCACTTTTTGAATTTAACCTCCGCTTATCTGTTGAAGCCGGGCAAAAAGGTATGTGGCTGTATGTTTGGACCGAAAATCAACGGGCCGTTGGGTTTTACAAAAAAGCAGGTTTCGAAATTATCGCCAACACTTCTTTTAAAATCTCTGAGGATCATTCCAACCCCAATTACTGGATGTATAAAAAATACCTCCGGGTGTAATTCACACACCATTTGGAATTATTTTGTGAAATCATGCAGGCGCGGTTAAAATTCAAATTTATACCCTATTCCTTTAATGGTTTTAATGTATTCTTCTCCCAGTTTTTCGCGGAGCTTGCGTACATGAACATCAATGGTGCGGTCGCCCACAATCACATCATCGCCCCACACCTGTTGCAGGATAAATTCGCGGGTAAAAACTTTTCCGGGTTTAGTGGCGAGCAGGGCCAGCAATTTGAATTCTTTTTTAGGCAGGTTAATTTCTTCGCCTGCTTTAATAACCAGGTATTTATCGCGGTCTATTTTAATTCCACCAAGGTCAACCTGTTCCTGTGATGGTTCAACAGGGGCATTCCTTCTTAGCAGGGCTTTGATCCGGCTGCTGAGTACACGTGGCTTGATGGGTTTCGTAATATAATCGTCTGCCCCCACATCAAAACCCGCAATCTGCGAGTAGTCTTCGTTGCGGGCCGTTAAAAAGGCGATAATCACCTCCTTTAAACTTTCTGTTTCCCTCAACTCACGACAGGTTTCCATGCCATCCAGGTCTGGCATCATCACATCCAGAATAATAAGGCTGGGGATTTCCCTTTTTGCAATGGCAATGGCTTCCGTACCATTGTTTGCGGTCAGCACGTGGTACCCTTCTTTCTTAAGGTTGTAGCTTAAAAAATCCAGAATATCCTGCTCATCATCCACCAAAAGGATTTTTGTATTGGTACTGCTCATGCACTTAAGAGTTTACGCTGACAAATATACCAGTTTGACCCGGTTTCAACGTTAAGAATGTATTAAGTATAACCGGATTTTAAACCAATGATTTAACATATACGTAACAATGGATTGAAGTTAAGATAGCATTGACTGAAGATATTTGCCGTAAAAAAATCGGTCATGTTATTTAAACGTAATTATTTCGGTGCTGTGCTTGTGTTCATGTTCATCTGCTGTGGCTTGTATGCTCAAACGGGGAAAATAAACGGAAAAGTAATTGATGCAAAAACAGGTGAAACACTTCCCGGGGCCAGTGTATTAATAGAAGGAACAAGCCTGGGGGCGGCAAGTGACTTTGACGGGAACTACAGCATTTCGCACCTGAAAGCCGGCACCTATACCCTGGTTTGTAAATATGTTTCTTATTCCAATAAAGTGATAAAAAATGTAGAGGTAAAAGAGGGCGATATTACCTATATGAACATTTCGCTGGAAGAGCCCTCGGGCGATACACTTACCACAGTAACAATAACTGCTACTTTAGACCGTGAAAACACCAGTGCCCTGCTGATTATGCAGAAAAACAGTGCTACCGTGGGCGATGGCATCTCGGCAGAAACCATTAAACGCACGCCCGACAGAAACACAAGCGATGTATTGAGGCGTGTAAGCGGGGCTGCTATACAAGACAACAGGTTTGCCATTATACGTGGTTTGAACGACCGCTACAACGCGGCTTATCTCAACGGCACTCCATTGCCCAGTTCGGAAAGCGACCGCAAAGCTTTTTCCTTTGATATTTTCCCTTCGGCTTTATTAGACAACCTGGTGATTGTGAAAACCGCAAGCCCCGATTTGCCCGGTGAATTTGCGGGGGGCATCATCCAGATCAACACCAAAAGTATTCCTGATAAAAATTTTTATTCTCTTTCAACAGGCGCAGGTTACAATACCATTACCACCGGAAAAGAGCAGGTGTATTACAAAGGAGGAAAAACCGACTGGCTGGGAACAGATGACGGCACAAGGGCTTTGCCTGCAGGTATTTCTTCTGTTGCCGATTACCCCACCCTGTCGAGCGAACAGGCTGCTATGGCCAAATACATGAAGAACGACTGGGCCCTGCTGTCTAAAAAATTTGCCCCGAATACAAATTACCAGTTTTCTTTGGGGCATCGCTTCGATCTGAAAAATTCACAATTGGGTGTTGTGCTGGCTGCTACCTACAACCGCAACCTCAGTTTTTTTAGCACCGAACGAAACACCTATACCAGCAATATCGATCCGGCCATTCCTTCGCAGATTGAATCGGTTTATGCAGACAAAACTTATTCTACACAGACTCTTTCCGGCTTACTTGGAAACATGGCTTTTAAAATAAATGACAACCACCAGGTTTCATTTAAAAACCTGTACAGTATAAATGCCGACGACCGGGTCATTGCCAGAACAGGCACACCAACGCCGCTGGAAGCCAACCCCCTCCTCTTAAAATCTACAGCCCGCTGGTTCACCGGTAACCAGATTTATTCTTCACAACTGAGCGGAGACCATTTTCTGCCTGCAACAAAAATTAAAATTTTATGGGTGGGTGGTTTAAGTACGGTCAAACGGGTAATACCCGATGGAAGGATAAGCCGGTACACCCGCTTAAGCACCTTTAACGATCCCTATGATCCTTATCCTTATGATACGGTGTATACGGCTACTATCGACAATGCCAATGTGGGGCCCGATTACGGGGGCTATATTTTTAATGCCGTGACAAATGAAAAAATATACAGCTTTAAAGCAGACCTCTCTTATCATTTTGAACTGAAAAAAATCAAAAACGAAATCAAAGCCGGCGGCCTTTATCAACTGAGGGAACGTGATTTTGCTGCCCGTCAGCTTGGCTTTTTAAAATACGGGACTGTGGGGGGCGGTGTTAATTTCAAAGACAGTCTGCTTTACCTGGGTGAAGACCAGATTTTTTCCAATCAGAACATGGGCTTAACAGGGCCCAACACCGGTGGTTTTAAATTGAAGGATGCCACCAAACCCAACGACAGCTACGATGCCCGCTCGAAATTAGCAGCCGCTTTTATTATGCTCGACCATCGTTACAAAGAATGGCTAAGGGTAGTA
Organism: Bacteroidota bacterium; assembly: GCA_023251755.1. Lineage (GTDB taxonomy): Bacteria > Bacteroidota > Bacteroidia > B-17B0 > Aurantibacillaceae > JAHEYF01. The sequence continues at coordinate 6,671 of JAHEYF010000056.1, read as the reverse complement.
TGGGGTGTAAGGGTAGAACAGTTTAATCAGCAATTGAACTCCCGCAAACTGAATAAAGAAGAGGTGCATATCAATACCCTGCTGCCCGATGCCCTTCCTTCTGCCAATGTTATTTTTTCGGTTTCGCAAAAACAAAATATACGGGCGGCTTATTCACAAACACTCAACAGGCCCGAATTCAGAGAGCTGGCCCCTTTCGCGTTTTACGAGTTCAATACACAATTTGTGTATTCGGGCAACGACACCCTGAAACGCGCTAAAATTCACAACTACGATTTGCGTTACGAACTCTATCCCGGAAAAGCTCAGCTGTTTTCTGCAACGGGTTTCTATAAATACTTTGCAGATCCCATTGAACAGGTATCGCGCCACGATGTACAAAATGAAATTACATTCAGAAATGTTCCCCGTGCAAAAAGTTATGGAGCAGAGCTGGAGTACAGGGTGTTGCTGGGAACCCTGCTAAAAGCAGACTCTTCTGCATTTTTAAATAAACTGACTCTGTTTACCAACTACTCTTATATCGTTTCTAAAGTTGATGTTTCTTCGCTGGCCGGTACAACAATGAAAGAGCGGCCCCTGCAGGGACAATCGCCCTATATATTTAACGCAGGTATTTTGTACAACGATCCGGACAGGGGCTTTTCTTTTAATGCCGCTGTAAACCGCGTAGGTACAAGGATAGCCATAGTGGGCAATGTGAACGAGCCCGATTTGTGGGAGAATGGAAGAACAGTACTGGATGTACAATTGGGCAAGGCTTTCTGGAAAAACAGACTGGATGTAAAATTGAACGCAAGAGATGTGCTCGCCCAAAAACAATATTTTTTTCAGGACAGGAACGGGAACAGAAAGTTAGACCTGCAGAAGGATGACCTGATCTGGGTAACAAATTTTGGAAGAACATTTTCTTTTAATGTAACATTGAAATTTTAAGCACAGCTTAAGTATACAGTTCCTTAATATTGGGGTAATGCAATAGTAACCTATTGATAAGGCCGTCTTAAATCGCAGGAAAAGTCTTCCCTTTACATTTGCCTTATAATTCTAATACACAAAAATGAAAAAAATTTATGCTTCTGCAATGCTGCTGCTGGCGGGAATAAACGTCGTAGCACAAAGTCCTTTTTTTAAAGAAACCTGTTACAGGGGTGCCTTTGCACCGGCACCGGCCAGTATGTGGACGGATACCTGGACAGAGTGGGATCCTCAAAATAAAATTTACGCTTCACCCACCGTTACTGTTACCGCCAATATTACCACCAACACCACCTGGACTTCTAACAATGTTTACCTTTTACAGGGACAGATTTTTGTGAAAAGCGGGGCTACCCTGACTATTCAGCCAGGCACTGTGATAATGGGCGACAAATCGGTGGCCGGTTCAGGTTTATTTATCAGCAAGGGGTCTAAAATTATGGCACAGGGTACCCTGAACCAGCCTATTGTATTTACATCGAACCAGCCGGCCGGCCAGCGTGGCTTAGGCGACTGGGGCGGACTTATTTTACTGGGAAATGCGTCCAATAATATAGCAGGGGGCCTGGGTTATGTAGAAGGGCTGGCGCAGTCGGCTGATACAGAATACGGCAATGCAACACCGGATGACAACGACAACTCAGGTGTGATTGAATATGTTCGCATCGAATTTGGCGGATACGTCTATCAACCCAATAAAGAAATCAACGGCTTAACAATGGGCTCGGTTGGACGGGGCACCACCATTAACTACGTGCAGGTTTCATTTGTGAATGATGATGCCTATGAGTGGTTCGGCGGCACTGTAAACTGCAGCCATTTAGTATCGTACCGCAACTTAGACGATGATTTTGACACAGACAATGGTTTCCGTGGTAATGTACAGTTTGGTTTGTCTGTTCGTGACCCTCAAATTGCCGATAATCCATCAGTGTCTACATCAGAAGGCTTTGAGTCGGATAACGATGCCTCGGGAAGCACCAACAGTCCGCAAACCGCAGCGCTGTTTTCAAACATGACCTTAATAGGGCCCTACCGTGGAAATACAGGATCATCCATTGCTACAGGCTACAGAAGGGCTGCACGGATTCGCCGCAACTCGGGCCTGAAAATATTTAACTCCGTATTGATGGATCATCCCCGCGGAGTTCATATTGATGGTGCCCTGTGCGAAACAAATGCAGCCAATGGTGCTTTAAAATTCATGCACAATATTGTTGCCGGCAATACTACAGGTATGGTTTGTGAAAGAAATGCAGGAAGCAGCTTTAATATTTGGTCCTGGTTTGCTTCAGGAATAAACGACTCCTTAGTTTCTTCTGCCGGTATACTTACAAGTCCTTATAATTATACAGCGCCCGACTACCGCCCGGCCGGCACTTCACCCGCTATGGGCGGGGCAAGCTTCAGCGATGCGGCATTTACCGGACTTGTAAACACAATTCCCCTGGCTTCTTTTGCTTCTTCACCCGACACTATCTGTATGGGAAGCAGTGTAACATTTACAGATGCCTCGTCCAATACCCCCACTACGTGGAACTGGACTATAACAGGGCCTGCGGCTTTTACATCGGCCTTACAAAACCCGGTGATTGCATTTACCGTTTCAGGTTCTTATACCGTAACTTTAGTTGCCGCCAATGCCAATGGAAGCAGTTGTTCATACAGTCAAATTATTAATGTTATGGTGTATGCATTGCCTCCTGTACCTACTATCTCTGCATCCGGGGTGATCCTTACATCCAGTTCAGGAAGCGGTAACCAATGGTATTTGAATGGTACCGCTATTACCGGCGCAACGGCCACGACTTACACCATGACCCAAAACGGGTCTTATACAGTAGTTGTAACAAACTCCAACGGCTGTTCATCCACCTCTCAGGCTTATATTATTACCAATATCGGGTTGAACGAAGTGGCCAACCGGCTCAGCAGTATTAGTGTTTATCCCAACCCTGCTACCGACAATGTTAAGATAAACCTGAACACAGTAAAAGAAAACACCTGTACTGTTGTTGTATACAACCCAACAGGAGAAGTAATGGAAGTACTTGCAACTCAACTTAAAATAAATGGTGAGTATATACTTAACCTGCATACAAGTGCCTACAACAACGGTATTTATTTTATACAGGTTCAAACAGCCCATGAAGTAAAAACCCTGAGGCTGATTATTAACAAATAATTTGTATATGTTTCTAAAAGCCATGCTTTGTTGAGCATGGCTTTTATATTCTCCGAATGTTAATACAGCTCAAGAACGAACTCATGGCCACTATACCCGGTATTTTTTGTACAGTGCTGATTTGCGAAAATGACGTATACAGCCTTGTGGCCATGAAAAATTCACTCGTTGAACTGGGCTTTACTATTCTTTCTGCAGTATCAAAATCCGAGGCGCTTTATTTTATTGAAAAAAACAAGGTAGACATTGTTTTGTCCGACCTCAACCTTGGAGAAAGCGATGCCATTGTTCTTTGCCTGGAAATAAGAAGCAAAAAAGACATACAACAACCCTTTATAATTATCTGCAGCGACAAGAACGAAGATTTTATACAGATTGCCTCGTTCAATTCCGGGGCCGACGATTTCCTGGTAAAGCCTGTAAAACCATTTATCCTGGCGGCCCGTTTCAAAGCCCTGTTAAAGCGCCGTGCGGGATTAAGAACAGAAAAATCTTACGCAAAAAAAGACTTGTTGATAGACCGGGAAGCTTATAAAATAATAAAAAACGGCAAGGCTTTTTCTCTCCCAAGAAAAGAGTTTGAAATGCTGAACCTTCTTTATTCCAATCCCAACAAAGTATTTACCCGAAAAGAAATTGCGGTAGCCCTGTGGGAAGATGAAAAGGTGGCCCTGCAGCGGACTATTGATATTCATGTGCGCAACATCCGAAAAAAAGTAGGGCAGGAAGTAATTAAAACATTAAAAGGAGTAGGCTATTGTATTGCCTGAAAATTACCTGTTGCATTGAGCACAGTCGGGCCATGAATATCCAGGGCTTTAGTTCCATTGAAATATGCACTGTCTCAGGCCGCGAAACGATATTCTACAAAAAATTACAGGTGTCGGAATAAATTGTTCTGTTTTTCATCCAACAAAAAAGCTTACCTGAGGGGTAAGCTTTTTTGTTTTGGTCTATCAACGTGCTTTATAAAGCAGGGGAAACGTATATATTCTTTCGACTATATAATTTGTACCTGTACAGCATTAAGGCCTTTTTTACCTTTTTCCACTTCGTACTTTACTTTGTCGTTTTCGCGTACTTTGTCAATAAGACCTGTTGAGTGAACAAACACATCTTCTCCTGAATCATCTGGTTTAATAAATCCAAATCCTTTTTCAGAATTGTAAAATTTTACTGTTCCTGTTGCCATTTTTTTTATTTTTTTAAGAATACTAACTTACACAATTATTCGGAAATAATTCAGGTCTGGCAAAAAAACATTCCCCTCCGGAAATACTGCCGCTTTTGGTCCTTGTACCTGTTGTTGTTTACTAATACGATAAAGCGGGGCCTAACCAGCGTTCGGTGTCTTCCACGGTCATTCCTTTACGTTTGGCATAATCTTCCACCTGCTCTTTGTTTATTTTTCCTATCCCAAAATAATGTGAGTCGGGGTGTGCAAAATACAAACCGCTTACCGCAGCAGTTGGAAACATGGCCATGCTATCGGTTAAAATTATTCCCGTGTTTTTTTCTACTTCCAATAACTTAAACAAAGCAGGCTTTTCGGTGTGATCGGGTTGTGCCGGGTAACCCGGTGCCGGGCGAATACCTGCATATTCTTCTTTAATCAACTGATCGGTACTCAGGCTTTCATCTTTTGCATAGCCCCATAATTCCCTGCGAACAACTTTGTGCATCAACTCGGCAAAGGCTTCGGCCAGGCGGTCGGCCAGTGCTTTTAACATAATAGCGCTGTAATCGTCGTGGTCCTTTTCAAATTTTGTTACCCATTCGTCAATTCCAATTCCTGTAGTGAGGGCAAAGCCGCCTATATAGTCTATAGTTGAGGGTTGAGAGTCGGGAGTTGAGAGTTTGGGGTGTACAAAGTCCGCAAGGGCCACATTGGCTTGCCCCATTGGTTTTTTGGTTTGCTGGCGTATACTGTGAAAAGTAGTAAGCACTTTGCTGCGTGTTTCATCGGCGTACACCTCCACATCGTCATCGCCCACTGTATTGGCCGGATACAAGCCTATCACGGCTTTTGCGGTTAACCATTTTTCAGCAATAATTTGTTGGAGCATTTTTTGTGCATCGGCAAATAATTTTTTTGCTTCTTCGCCGCGCTCCGGGTCGTTGAATATTTTTGGGTAAGAGCCTTTCATTTCCCAGCTGTGAAAAAAAGGTGTCCAATCAATGTACTCAGCTATTTCGGAAAGGGAATAATTGTCAAAGGTTTTGTTTCCAATAAATGAAGGCCTTGTGATTTGAGTTTTATCCCAGTCTATTTTAAATTTATTTTCGCGGGCTGTTTTTAAGGAAACAAATTTATTTTGTGCCTGTGCATTTTTATTTTGTTCGCGCACACGCTCGTAATCTTTGGCTACTTCTTTGGCAAAGTCTTCCCTTAATTCTTTGGATATTAAACTGCTTACCACCGGCACACTGCGGCTGGCATCGTTTACATGCACAACGGGATGCGAGTAATGCGGCGCTACTTTAACAGCGGTGTGCACTTTACTGGTGGTAGCTCCTCCTATTAATAAAGGAATGGTAAAGCCTTGTCGCTCCATTTCTTTTGCAACGTGTACCATCTCATCTAAGGATGGAGTAATCAATCCACTCAAGCCTATAATGTCTACATTTTCTTTGCGGGCCATTTCCAGAATTTTTTCGCAGGGCACCATTACACCAATGTCGATGATTTCATAATTGTTGCAGGCCATTACCACACCCACAATGTTTTTACCAATGTCGTGCACATCGCCCTTAACAGTGGCCATTAAAACCTTGCCGTTGTTTTTTTGTTTGTCGCCCGAAGCTAATTTTTCAGCATCGAGGTAAGGCAATAAATAAGCCACCGCTTTTTTCATTACACGGGCACTTTTTACCACCTGCGGTAAAAACATTTTTCCGGCACCAAATAGATCGCCTACTACGTTCATTCCGTCCATCAATGGGCCTTCGATGATAGACAATGTTTTATCGTAATGCTGCCTGCACTCTTCCACATCAGCATCAATGTAATCGGTAATCCCTTTTACTAATGAATGGCTCAGGCGCTCCTGTACAGTACCCTTTCTCCACTCTTCATCTTTCTCTTCTTTGGCTTTTCCTTTGCCCTTTACCTGTTCGGCGTAGTTGATTAATTTTTCGGTGGCTTCATCGTTCCTGTTCAGCAACACGTCTTCTACTAAGGTCATCAGTTCTTTGGGAACCTCATCGTATATCTGCAACATGCCCGGGTTTACAATTCCCATGTCCATGCCTTCCTTAATAGCATGGTATAAAAAGGCCGAGTGAATGGCTTCCCGTACATGGTCGTTGCCACGGAAAGAGAAGGACACGTTGCTTACCCCACCACTAACCTTGGCGTGCGGTAAATTTTGTTTGATCCAACGGGTGCCCAGAAAGAAATCGAGGGCATTGAGGCGGTGTTCGTCCATACCTGTAGCCACGGGAAAAATGTTGGGGTCAAAAATAATGTCCTGCGGAGGGAATTTTACTTTGTCTACCAATATATCGT
>JAHEYF010000055.1 GCA_023251755.1 Bacteroidota bacterium | reverse complement strand
TGGCTTGACTCGAAAATTATTGCATCGGCAGAAATGACATCTCCTGCTTCAGCAAACATAATGTCACCCGGAACTAAATTTATTGAATCAACTTCCCGAAGAGTTCCATCTCTTTTTATTTTTGCAGGAATTGTTGTGAGTTTTTTCAGCGCATCCATTGAACGCTCCGCCTGAAATTCCATATAGAAGCCAATTATTGCATTGATAAGAATTACAATAAGTATAGCTATGCCGTCAAGCCATTCTTCGAAGAAAAATGATAGTCCCGCTGCAACTATTAATAAGTAAACGATGGGACTTTTAAATTGAAGAAGAAAAATAATAAATGGACTACTTTTTTTTGAAGCAGCCATTTTATTGTAACCGAAATCAATAAGCCGTTTTGCAACCTGTGCTTCCGATAAACCTTTAGAGGCATCTGCATCTAATAGTTTAGCAACTTCCGAATCGGAAATGGAATAATACTTAATATGGTCTTTAGTGCTTTCCATTATTTTTTATTCGATTACACAATTGATTACCTTCTTCAAGTACCTTTTTAACTTTAGTCTCATTTAATCCAATATCATAAAGCAGTTTTTTATTACTACATACTTCCTTACATAAAACAATTTTTTGATCGAGTAATCTTTGTTTTTCAACGCGAGTTAGTGTTGTGAGACAAGTAATAGGGTAAAGGCCATAATCATCTATTAAGTCTTTTAAACTTTTTTTAACGGGATAGTCCCATCCTAAGAGTTTTAATCCGGCACAATTACCATATTGTATAGCATCAGTAGTGAACTTTGTATTAGTCACAACCCATCCCTGATGTATTTTTTTGTCATGTTCCGGTAATTTTATCCATTCAGCTTCCACATCTTTAAACCGGGACTGGATATATAGTGGTATTTTAACATCACACATTATTCCTTGTTGGTTGTGATATTTGCATTCAATCATAAAATGATGTTGATTGGCAAGTGCAACCACATCTACTTCATGATTAACGCATTTCCCTTTTACTATTACCCCAACAGAAGTTTGAAATCCCTGTTGTGATAAGAGTTCACCAATAAATTTTTCAAACGGATAACCAGATGGGCCTAGTTCCATAATACCTTTCTTCAAATGATATCTTGCAGCTAAATGCTTAGAGTTATTTTTTAAATCATCAAAAGCTAAACGATAAATTTTTTTGGTAGAAATTCCTTGATATAACTTACCTGAAATATCTTTAAGAATTATATCAACCTGAGTTTCATCGGCTCCGGAGCGCAGCAAGGATTTTCGTAACTTTTCCTCTATAAATGGAGCAGTTTCGCCTGAAGCTTTTGTTACTAATATGTTTTTCTTTATCTTCATTTTTTGTCGAATAATTTTTCTATGCAGCTAAAAACAATATTATCCTTGTTTAAAGAATAATAGATGTTTGAGCCTTCTCTTTCAAACAACAACACTCCTTTGTTTTTTAAAATTGAAAGATGTCTTGATACTTCCGGTTGATTTAACTTCAACTTGTCACATATCTGTGTAACAGAAAACCTAACTTTCTCTTTTTGACCAAGAAGACTTAAAATATTAATTCTGTCGGGATGAGCCATAGCTTTCAGCGATTCAGAAATTAGCATCAATTCGTTTTCGTTTTTTCTCATTACATACACATATAAGGATATACGAATATCTGCATATCCACATGTGTAAGTAATGACCTATCTCAAGGGACGGTATGATTTATGTCAGGTAAAGGCTAGGAAAGCAAGATTGGGGTATACTGAAAATCCTTTACTTGCCTCTTGTAAAGATTGGTACGAAAAGCCCGGCCTGAAAGGAAACGGTCTATTACTAAACGCTTAATAAAGAATTATTAGGTAAGCCAATTATTTTTCCATTTATCGAGATTAATTTTTTCTTCGATGGGATAGGTTATAGATAATGAGTCTACAATTTCAATTACCATTTGTTTTAACTCTTCCATAACACTACCGCCGGCCATTGTTGAAACCATTCTGCCACCTGTACCAGTTCCTCCCGGCTCCAATATAAACCACTGCCAATGAAATTTAGAAGAAATAAGTTCGCTAAAGTATTTTTGAGGTGGTTTATTATTAAAATGCCCTTTCGGATAAAATGTTGAAAGTTCAACTAAAACCTCTTCATAAAAATCAACCATATCAGAATTGCCTTGATTCATTTCGGTTGTTACACCGCTATCCCATTTTGTTTGCGCTATCATATACTGCGCTTTATGTACTATTAATATTTTATTCAAATAATCAATAAGTAATTCTGTATCATCATTTGTTTTGTAATCAAGAAAATCTTCCTCTTCGTTTGTTGTTTGTATTACGATATGGGTTTGAGTTGTGCCAGTTACAGTTTGAATTGATGCTAATTCGTCCGCTTGTTTTCTCCGGTTTTTTACACGTTCAATCCAATCAGCACGGTATTTATTAACTAAAGGCGCATTAAGCTTTCGTGCAAAACCTCCTTTAATCATTGTTTCATCATGGCAATCGAAACATAATGGTGCTAAATTCCCGATGACATAATTAGCGGGATCTTCGTCGATATGGTGTATTTGAACTTTTTTTCCCCGCACATTACATTTGCAACATGTAAAATCGCACAAAAACAAAATTTCGGCAGCAATGTCTTCTGGTATTTGAATTTTCTTTTTAGCCACTTATTTTTTATAAATTACGTGTTTTGGTATGTGTTTCTGATCTTTTATTGCTTCAAATCCTTTTACCGGATCACTATATTCGCGATGCTCAGTATTTGTAACACCAAATTTTATATTGTAAAATTCATTTATCTTTCTACCAATCTCGTTAATAAAAGCGCAAAGTTCATCAGTTGCCCTTGGATGATACGAAGGCATCCAGAAACTCCAATCAATTTCACTATCTGGAATTCTTGAAGTTTGATTAATGGTAAATAGAACAAAGCAATCAATCTCCAAATCGGGTAATGACGCATGAATGTGATTGATAATATCAAAAGCTTGTTGATCAGTAAAAAAGTAATTGCCATCATTGCAGATAAGCAAAACCTTTTCCGTTGTATCGTTACCAATTTTCTTCTTGGTCTCCCTTAATTTGTCTTAGCCAACTTCAATTTAGGTGAGAAAGATAAAGAAGTAAGAATAGTGAAAAAGAGTGGGAAGAAATGGAAATTATTGAAAGCAAGAAGCACGAAGGGCTGAGCGTTGCTAAAATTAAAAGAATGAAAAATTATGAAAATGTTTCTGATGAACAGGCTCAAGAAATATTATTTGCTGTAAAAAACTTAGCTGTTATTTTTTACGAGCATTTGAATAATAGAAAAAAGGAACAAGAATATAGTAAAGCAGCGTAATAAAAAGAAAGGAGAAAAATGACCACGGACGAAAAACTAATTGAATCAAAGTTTGGGCGGTTTAGTACAACTACCGTTAAAAAAGTTGAAGGCAATTTAGTTGTAATGTACACAAGGGTTTCCGGCAAAGGGCAATTCGACAAGAACGATTCGTTGGAAACTCAGCGGAAAGCCATTGAAGAATATGCTGCCCGAAATAATTTAATTATTGTATCTCGTTTTGGCGACACTTATGAAAGTGCCAAAACTGATGCGAGGAAAGAGTTTCAGAGTATGCTGAGTTTTATTCGGCAAAGCAAAGGTAAAATAGGAACCATCTTAGTTTATAAAATGACCCGCTTCAGCAGAACTGGAGGGAAAGCAATTTCTATTGCCGATGAATTAAGAGAGAAACATGGCGTACATATTAAAGCCGTAACTGAACCGATAGATACTTCTAATGCAAGTGGAGTTTTATTTCACGATATGCAATTATTATTTGGGCGATGGGATAACGATCAACGCAAACAAGTTGCAATGGCAGGAATTAAAGCCAAGTTTGAAAAAGGCATTTGGGTTGTGAAGCCACCGCAGGGTTATGATATTGTGCGGTCGAACGGTGAGCGAAAAATAATTGTGAACGCTGACGGTAAGAAAATTAAAAAGGCGTGGGACTGGAAAATACAAGGCATGAAGAACGAAGAAATTATCTTGAAACTTCAGGCGTTGGGGGTAAAAATGTATAAACAACAATTGCATAAAATTTTCATTAACCCTTTTTACTGCGGTTTAATTTCTCACGGAATGCTGAATGGAAAGATTGTGGAAGGCGTTCACGAAAAAATGATTTCCAAAGAAGAGTTTATGAAGGTGAATGATATTGTTTCTTCGTCTACGAAATACGGAGTGCCGCATAAATTAGAAAACATCAATCTTCCTTTGAAGGTATTTGTGAAATGTGCTGATTGCAACCAACCTTATACAGGTTATATTGTAAAGAAGAAGAATCTCTATTACTATAAGTGCAGAACAAACGGATGCAAGTGCAACAAAAGCGCAAAGTCGATGCATGAATTATTTGCAACTGACCTGGAGAATTACCAAATAAAGGAGGATTTAAACGAAGCCATTTTAATTGAATTAGAAAGCACCTATTACGAACTGAACAAAGGCAACGAAGAGAAGGAAAAAGAGCTAAAAAATCGAATGGCAGAGCTTAAAAGGAACGTTGAGAAATTGGAGGAGAAACATTTTATTAAAGAAGAAATGCCCAAGGAAACCTATGATCGTTTCTTGGCAAAATATATGGCGGATCTTGCGAATTTGCAGAAGGAAATCAACGGTTGCAATATTTACATTTCGAACCTGAAAGAAATGCTAAATGAAGCCTCATTATTATGCCGAAACCTGCGTAAACTGTGGGTAGACGGCAGTATTAGCCTCAAGGAAAAACTGCAAAATTTAATCTTTCCTAACGGTTTGGTATATGACAAGGAAAAGGGGGCATTTCGAACTCCGGATTTGAATTACATTATTGCTGAAATCGCCCGTCCTGCGGGCGATTTTGCTATAATAAAAAAGGGACTGAGCCTTTTTTATAAGCGTCAGTCCCTTTGTGCGGTCTGGACGGGACTCGAACCCGCGACCTCCGCCGTGACAGGGCGGCATTCTAACCAGCTGAACTACCAGACCTAATTTGAATTAGGAATGCAAAAATACATATTTTATTTTATACAACAAACTTTTTCAGTTTTTTTCGCTTACTTTGTTTAAACAGGCTGATAGAACCACTATAATTGAAGCTTTTTAACCGAAATATTAGTTTTTCAGAACTTAAATCCGAACTCCAATACCAGCAAAGCAGAAGATTGGGTTGGTTGAACCGCATCATGTTATGGCTCAATTATTTTTGTATCCTGTCCATTATTTTATCTTATACGGCCCGTTACATTAATCCGAATGCCTTTTGGCCTTTGGCTTTTTTTGGTTTAGGGTACCCGATTTTATTTATCCTGAATGTTTTTTTTATTATTTATTGGTTCGCCCAAATGCGTGTTATAGGTTTATGGTCTGTGCTTGCCCTCTCCATAGGCTGGAACTCTTTTTTCTCGTATTTCCAGTTTAATTTAAGCTCAACGGCACCTACCAATAAGGATGTTAAAGTAATGAGTTACAATTGTATGTTGTTTGATTTGTACAACTGGTCGCACAATAAAAAATCAAGGGAACTTATTTTTGATATGTTGCAGGAAGAATCACCGGATATACTTTGTTTGCAGGAGTTCTTTACTTCGGAAGCCAAAAACCATTTTAACAATACAGATACTTTAACAGAGTTTCTTTCAGCAAAAAATATTCATACTGAATATGCAATTACTCTTCGTGGTACCGACCATTGGGGTGTGGCAACACTGAGTAAATACCCCGTTGTAAAAAAAGGTAAAATCCTGTTCAATACCAATTCCAATAACATCTGCATATACACCGATGTGATCATTAACAGGGACACTGTTCGTATATACAATGTTCACTTAGCTTCCATCCACTTTGGGAAAAAGGAATATAAATTTATTGATGATATTATCCACGATAAATCCACCGAAGAAATTGAAGGCTCAAAAAATATACTGCGTCATTTAAAACTTGCTTTTGTTAAACGTTCAGAACAGGTGGCCATTGTATCGGAACACATTGCGGCCTGTAAGTATAAAAAAATAGTGTGTGGAGATTTTAACGATACCCCGTCGTCGTTTGCGTATAGAAAAATAAAGGGAGATATGCAGGATGCATTTATGGAAAGTGGTTCCGGTATAGGCCGGACTTATGCCGGTAAACTGCCTGCGCTTAGGATCGATTATATTTTATACAGCGAAAATTTTGAATCTTATAACTACAAACATTTTCCGGAAACCTATACCGACCATTATCCGATTAGTTGTTATTTAAAAGTAAAGTAAACGCTGTGTTGATAGTTTATTCGTTCATTTGTTTATCTGTTCAATAGTTGGGATTTAGGTCATCCCAATTGCTCAACCAACGAATAAACGAAAGAACAAAAAAACGAATAAACTATCGATCGTTTAATAGTTGGGATGTAGGTAATTCTCATTGTTCAACTAACGTATAAACGAAAGAACAAAAAACGAATAAACTATTCCAGGTCTTTGGCCGAAGAATATTTCCGCCATTTCTCAATAAGGGCAGTCATGTCTGCTGGTATTTCACTATCAAAAAATACAGGTTTTCCGGTAGCAGGGTGTTTAAGCCCAAGGGTTTTGGCGTGTAAGGCATGGCGCGGGCATACAGCAAAACAATTTTCAACAAATTGTTTGTATTTGGAAAAAGTTGTTCCTTTTAAAATCCTGTCTCCGCCATAATCAATATCATTAAACAAAGGATGGCCCAGGTGTTTCATGTGTACGCGTATCTGGTGCGTACGACCGGTTTCTAATTTACATTCAATTAAAGTAACATAACCAAAACGTTCGAGTACTTTGTAATGTGTAATGGCATGTTTACCAATATCCCCGTTGGGGAATACATCCATTACTTTTCTGTTCTTTAAATTCCTTCCCACATTTCCGGTAATCGTCCCTTCATTTTGTTCTACATTTCCCCACACTAAGGCAATGTATTTCCTGTCCATGTTCCGGTCAAAAAAATCTTTGGCTAAACGCATCATAGCCAGCTCAGTTTTTGCAATGATAATAATCCCGGACGTGTTTTTATCAATGCGGTGTACCAGGCCAGGGCGCTGAATATCTGTATCGGGATTAAGAGAAGTTTTTGATGCGGGCAGGTGTTGAAAATGATAAACAAGCGCGTTTACCAAAGTGCCCCTGTAATTGCCGTATCCGGGATGAACGACCATGCCCGGAACTTTATTTACTACCACTATGTGTTCATCTTCATACACAATATGAATAGGAATATTTTCTGGTATTAATTCAATTTCACGCGGGGGTTTGGATAAAACAATAGTAACAACATCAAATGGTTTTACCCTGTAATTGGCTTTAACAGCTTTGCCGTTTACCAATACACTGCCTGCTTCGGCGGCTTGTTGAATTTTTGTACGTGTGGCATTCTGCACACGGTTCATCAGGTATTTGTCTATACGAAGTAAGTCCTGGCCTTTATCAATCTCAATACGGAGGTGTTCATAGAGTTCCTCTTCTGGTAAATCAATATCGTCTGCATCATTCATCAACGTGAAATAAGAAGTTTTTTAGAAGCAATGTAGCGCTTGTTTTGCTTAACCCGCACCAAGTAGATGCCATTGGAAAGATCATCAGTACTCATCTCTTTGTTGTTGTAGCTTAGTTTTGAAAATACTTTGTTGCCCAGCATATCGTAACATTCAACTTCAAAAGAAGCATTGCCCTGTTGGTTGAAATTTTTCACTTCTATAAAAAAGTGATCGTTCACCGGATTGGGATAAAGCAGTACTTCTGCCTGCTCTTCACGCTGATAAGATTTTATCCCATCAATGGCGCGTATCGAATCTCCGAATATGGGCCTTATCATGACTGAACCCTGAAAGGAAGAAGTGGCCCAGGACCCGCTGGTGTTGTAAAAATTACGTGATTGTGAATCGTTGTTAAAATCAAAACCAATATTTAAGGCTTGCTGGTCGTCCTGCAATAGCCCCACATAATAGGTTCCGGGGGGTAATACCAGTGCTTTTTTAAACATGTACCGGTGAAATGGGTAATTAATATTTTTAGAATAGAGAGGATGCAAAAGTGTATCCGCATCTTTATAAACCACACTTCCCGGGTACCCTCCCGCATCGTTCCACACCAGCATGCGGAAAGTAAGGGCTTCTATCTGGTTCACATAAATAACCGGATTAAAACAAATGTCTAAGGCGCGCATAGTGTCTTTCACATTCACATCATAACGCACGGCCAATTCCGCATTAAAATTATTTAGCTGGTATCCTGCTTCCGGGGTACCGTCGTCGTAAGCAAAATAGTTGTGGAATTTTTGTCTGAAAATTACGGTGTCGTTGTTTTTATTTACATCAAAAGCCGATGTTTTTATATAGTGTTTTACAACAAAGGAAGTGGAGTCGGTAAAAGCAATCCCATTGTTGTAGCTAAACGCAGCAAAGGAGGGATCGGCAATACTGCTTACATTGCAATATCCGTTCGGGTAATAGGGGAATATGTCTCCTGAACCATTTGTTTGCGTGTGAACAATGGTTCCCGAGTTATTTTTTACATCCATATAACCGGTAATGTTTATTCCCAGCTGAGTGGTGTCGTTGTTGCGTACATGCAGGTGTGTAGTGGTTCCCATATTGGCCGAACCTGTATATTGTTCGTAAGGCATGGCCGAATAATTTTTTAACAGACTTTTTGGAGTGTATGCAAAGGCCACATCATTTAAAACAGTGTCGTGCATGTTCCGGTTTTTACCAAGGTATATATTGTCAATGTGCCATAAATCAACGCTTCCGCAGGCTGTGCTTTTGTTTCTGAACCTGATTTTAAAACCGTCCTTCAGCCATTTTGTATCGGTTATCGGAACCATGACACAGGTAAATTTAGTGTCGTAAATAGTTGTATTGTTAGGCCGGCTGATTGATTTTTGCATAAAGAAGGTATCCAGGGCCACATCAAAAAAATCGAGCATCAGCACATCATTCACTTCAGGGGCATCGCCGCCAAGCCCTTTTGATTGAAAATAAAAACTGAGGTATACACTGTCTGCCGGTGTTAATGATCCCCCCATTCTGATAGACTTTGATGTAAGCGTGTCTGAAGCAGAAGATCCGACCTGGTTAATGGGTGAGTATGGATAACCATTCGACTTTAATCCGTCAAAAGTCGCAACACCAATTGTTCTTGGGTGCAAGGGAAAATTAGTGTTTACAAAAACGGAAGTGGATTTCACCCATTTAGCAGTATCGGGATAAGGACCCGCTTTAGAAAAATCATCCTTAAAAGGAAGGCTCAGGGTATCAGGCAAAGAATTTGTTTTATACTGAGCAGCTTTGCTTTCAGACAGGGAATAATTAATATACAGGGGGCTCAGCTCTTCAACCTGGGCAAACACAACGCTGCTGAAAAAAGAAACAAGGACGAATAAAAAACAAAGTGCTTTACTTTTCCGGGTCATTGTTGTTATCATCGTTATTGTTGTTACTGTTTAACAGTTCTAATTTTGATTTATCAGTGGTCAGGTATAAATCTATTCCAGCACCCAGCGGCACCAAATTACCTGCCGAATTGGCCGGAATCTGCCTGTATATATAAGCACTGCAAGAATCCTTAACCGGTGCATCAAACACCAATGCACCAATACTCAGCGAAGCCGCCTGAATTTTCCGTTTGGCTTCACAATATTTCAGCCCTATTAAACTCGGAACGGCAGCCTGCTCAGCATTGCCCGAACCTTTACCAACATACAAATCAATAACAGAACCTTTTTTTATCATCGTCCCCGGCGCTATATCCTGCCCTTTGTACAATTGCCTTAAAATACAATTCGAACAGGGGTCGGGTACAAATTTCGGTGTACCCAGCTTTAATCCATAACTTTCAATCATTGAAGTGGCCTGTCTCAAAGACCTGTCCACCAACTTGGGCATAACAATTTGCGGGGGCAACACGGAGGTAACGTAAAGGTATACTATTCTATTGTGTTTAACCTCCGATTCTTTTTCAGGTTCCTGCCGTATAACTATTCCGGGTTTTTCCTTAGGGGCATATACCGAATCAATTATTTCGTAACGGACATTTTTTCCGGCAATAAAATCATCCAGTTCTCCTATACTTTTTCCTGTAAAGTCAGGAACAGCAATGCTACTTCCATGATCGGTATAATAAGCAATAAGCTGAAAGGAACACCACAAAACAAACAGTGCCAGAGCAGAGGCAGATAAAATATGTTTTAGAAAAATTTTAGTTTGGATGAATTGAATGAAGCCTTTCATTAGAGCCTGGTAAAAAGGTTAAAGATACATTTTTAGTGTGAAAAACAACTGAACTATTTTTTACTAATTTTGATAATGAAGAAAGTTTTTATTATTTTAAGACAATGATACGTTAAGTAATTTTTTATAAAATCAAACAAGTTTATGACCAAATCCGAGTATATGGATAAAAAATACAAATTTAAAAGTTTACAGGTTTATTCTTCCGATGAATGGATGGCGAATTCAACCAAACGCTACCGTACGGTATACGATAGAATGGAAACGGCTTATGTACGTGTTGAACTGGCGTTTTACAATAAATTATTTGACGAAGAAGACTGGGAATGTAAATTAGAACTGAAATCCTACAGGATAAGCGCAGAAGAAAAAAAAGAACTCTGCAACCTCGATCTTTCGAAAAAAATAAGCAAAGACGACAACATTGTTTACATCCGCGATGGATGGGGCAATCCCAATATCGGCGCCTACTGGACAAAAGGAACCTATACCTGGGAGGCCTATATTGACG
Organism: Bacteroidota bacterium; assembly: GCA_023251755.1. Lineage (GTDB taxonomy): Bacteria > Bacteroidota > Bacteroidia > B-17B0 > Aurantibacillaceae > JAHEYF01. Next base: position 18,931 of record JAHEYF010000055.1, on the reverse strand, counting down.
GGGACCTGGTGGGTGTTCAGAAATTTTATGTGGAAGATATTGGCGTTGTTACAGGTATTGACAACCCGTATTTTGAAATTGAATACCTGAAACTCTACACCGGGGCTTACGATGGCTGGAAACAGGAGAAAAGAAAGTATTTAACCAAAATAAGCCGGAATACAACCCAGTATTTATGGGCCGAATTCAGGATAAAAAATAAAATTAACACTCCCTGGAATTACGAATTGTTTTTTAACTTTTTTGATGATGCGGGGCAGCCCAAAGGACAGGTCATCCGTACCGGCCAGATACAGGCCAATAAAAAAGATGCGCGTTACACCTTTGATGCGGGATGGGGGAACGATACCCCCGGGTCGTGGAAAGACGATAAGTATACGCTGGAGATTGTATTTATGGACACCCTGATTGCCGCATTGACCTTTGATTGTGGGGAAGAAGAAATAGAAGGAACCCCTGAATTATTGCATACGATAGAAGAATCTTTAGCTTCTACAGGAAGAAAACCCGAACACAATGGCGTAGCCACCAACCCTGAAGCCGATACAAAAACATTAGATGAATTACTGGGTGAACTGGACCGTTTAATCGGCCTGGACAATGTGAAGAAAAATATCCGCGAAAACATTACTTATCTCAATTTTACAAAACTCCGCAAAGAGAAAGGTTTTGACGATTCCTCAAAAATTAATCTGCACAGCGTATTTACCGGTAACCCCGGTACAGGCAAGACCACCATTGTTAAAATGCTGGGTAAAATATACCAAAAGATGGGGCTGCTGACCAAAGGGCATGTTTACGAAGTGGACCGGAGCGTGCTGGTTGCAGAGTACATTGGACAAACTGCCCCCAAAACAAAAAAAGCCATCGACCAGGCCAGGGGTGGGATTTTATTTATTGATGAAGCATACTCCCTTGCACGTAAAGATGACGATGGAAAAGATTTTGGAAAAGAAGTAATAGAAATTCTGATCAAAGAAATGAGCGATGGAATAGGCGACCTGGCTATCATTTGCGCAGGCTATCCAAAAGAAACCGAAATATTTCTCGATTCAAACCCCGGTTTAAAATCCCGCTTTTCACATTACTTTCATTTTGATGATTATTTGCCGGAAGAGTTGTATTCCATTTCGCAATACGCGGCCAAAAACAAGGAAGTTGAATTCAACGCGGAGGCCGACGATTATTTAAAAGAACAACTAATTGAAGTGTACCGCCGCCGCAACGAAAGCTTTGGAAACGCCCGTTATGTGCATGCCCTGGTGGATGAAGCCAAAATGAACATGGGTATTCGTTTAATGAAAGCTCCTGATATGGATGCTTTGACAAAAGAAGAAATGCAGACCATAACGATTAACGACCTGAAACCAATATTTGCCCATTCGGAAAGGAAAAAACTTGCACTCAAAGTAAACGATAAACATTTGCAGGAAGCTATGAACGAGCTGAATGAGCTGGTGGGAATGGACAATATCAAAGAGGAAATAAATGAATTGGTAAAACTTATTAAATTTTACAATGAAATTGGAAAAGATGTAGTCAATAAATTTTCCCTTCACTCTGTTTTTACCGGTAACCCCGGTACAGGCAAAACCACGCTGGCCCGTATTATTGCAAAAATATACAAAGCCCTTGGTTTGGTTGAACGCGGCCATGTGGTGGAAGTTGACCGGGAAGGCCTTGTAGCCGGATACACCGGGCATACCGCTATAAAAACAGCAGACAAAGTTAACGAAGCAATGGGCGGAATTTTATTTATTGACGAGGCTTACGCCCTTAGCGAAGGAGGCGGTTCGAATGATTTTGGAAAAGAAGCAATTGAAGTGATTTTAAAACGTATGGAAGACCACCGTGGAAAATTTGGTGTAATTGCAGCCGGTTATCCCGATAACATGGCGAGGTTCATTGAAACCAATCCCGGGCTTAAGTCGCGTTTTGACAAGACCTTTAAATTCGAAGACTACAATGCTGAACAATTGTTCAGCATAGCCATGAACCTGTTTACGAAAGAAATCCTTAAACCCGACGAGAGCGCCATTGAGCATTTAAAAGCCTACTTTGCACAACTGTACGAAAACAGAGATAAGTTTTTTGGAAACGCCCGCACAATCAGACAAATTGTGGTGGAAGCTGTTAAAAACCAAAACCTTCGTATGGCTTCTATCCCTTCTTCGGCACGTACTTCAAAAGACCTGGAAACACTGACTTTTGACGATGTAAAAGAATTTAAGATCGAAAACAATGAGGCTTCAAAGGCTAAGTTGGGTTTTCGGTTTGGAAATCATTAGGGTTCTGCCTATATTTAAAAAAGACTATGTTTATTAGAAAAATAGCCATTTTTTTAATCTTTTTGCCTGTCTTACTTTTTGCCCAAAAAGATGACATGCAATTTGAACATTTGTCTATGAAAGACGGACTCTCGATGAACCCCGTGATGTCTATTGTTCAGGACAACCAGGGCTTTTTATGGTTCGGTACCCAGGATGGATTAAACAAATACGATGGCTATAAATTTAGTATCTACAAATCGAAAGATACCGATACACTCAGTATTTCCGATAATTTTATCACCTCCCAGTGCATCGATACCAAAGGCCGTTTGTGCATAGGAACACTTTACGGTTTAAATGTTTTTGATACAAAACTCGGGACATTTAAGCGTTTTGTAAAAACAAATGACAATTTTCCCAGCGAAGAAATTTATTGTTTGTATAAGGATAAAAGCGGCCTGGTGTGGATTGGAACAGAAGAAGGAATAGCTTTGTTTGATCCGGAGACGGATAAATTTATTCCCATCAAATCACGGTTCCCCAATATTCCCAGCCTCAATCAAAAACCGGTACATTGCATTTATCAGGACCGCGAAGGCACATATTGGTTTGGTACCACCTCCGGGCTTGTACAATACCTGCCCGCAGAAAATACACACAGGAATTATTTTGCGGGACCTGAGAGCGGTTCCCTCAGCAGCAATATCATTCTTTCGATATACCAGGACAAACAGGGCAATATGTGGATTGGCACCCTCGACGGACTCAATAAATTTGACCGCTCCAACAACCGTTTTATAACACAGTACTTCAAAAAATCGCCGCAGGAATTAGTGTCTACCCGTAAAAACAATGCAGTTACAGGTGCAAACATCTACAGCATTGTAAACAATTACGGAGGCAATACCATTCGTTGCATTATTGAAGACGAGGACGGCTGGTTGTGGATAGGAACAGATATGGAGCTGATTATCTTTAATCCAAAAACCGGAAATTTTGTCAATTACAAAAAAGACCTCATCAACCCCAATGGTATCAACGATCATTTTATCCGTTCCATTTTTATCGATAAATCTGAAAACCTTTGGGTGGGCACCCTGGGCAATGGTTTAAACAAAGTGAACCTCAAACCTAAAAAATTTCAGCATTATCAAAAAAAGGTCAACAACCCCTTTAGCCTGAGTGAAAACTATGTGCGCAGTATTTGTGAAGATGCCAAAGGAACAGTGTGGGTAGGTACTTTAATTGGCGGACTAAACAGCTTTGACCCCGCTACGGGTATTTTCCATCATTTTAAAAAAGGGAGCCAGCTAACCGCCAATTCAATCTGCGACGATAATGTATGGTCGGTTTGTTTTGACCCCAAAGAAAATTGTTTGTGGATTGGTACCAATAACGGATTGGACAACTACAACCTCGGTACCGGAAAATTTAAACATTACAGGCACGATGAAAACAACCCCTTTTCAATAAGTGATAATACCATACGAAATGTTTTTATCGACAGCAAGGGAAATTTATGGTGTGGTACCGAAAATGGCCTCAACCTGTTTAACCGCGAGAAAGGGATTTTTAATTATTACAACAAATACAGCAGCAGTATAAGTAACAACACCGTCTGGAAAATTGTTGAAGATAAAAGAGGGAAAATATGGCTGGCTACCAACGACGGATTAAATTGTTTTGACCCGGCTTCGGGCGTATTTTTTGTATACAAAAAAATCCCGGGCAACACCAATAGCTTAAGCCATAATTCGGTTCGTACACTCTACTTAGACAAAGAAGATTTTTTATGGATAGGCACCCAAAATGGTTTGAACAAACTCAGTCTTAAAACGCTTGATTTCACCCGCTATTATGAAGCCGACGGTTTACCAAACCCATTTATTTATGCCGTTATCGAAGACATCAACGATCATTTATGGATCAGCACCAACAAAGGGATTTCAGAGTTCGATAAACAAAAAATATTTAAAAATTACGATATATCCGATGGCTTACAGGATTATGAATTCAACACCAATGCCTGTTTCAAAACTTCATCCGGCGAAATATATTTTGGAGGCCCCTCCGGTTTAAACCGTTTTAACCCACAGGCATTGAAGGTGAATACATTTATGCCACCCGTTTTAATAACAGAGCTGAAAGTACAGGACCAGGCTTATGGGCACAGCAGCAGTTTTTCGCACCTCAAAGAAATTACATTAGACTACGACCAGAACAATATTTACATTAGTTACGCAGCACTCGATTACACCAACCCTTCGCACAACCAATACATGTGCAAGCTCGAGAATTTTAAAAAGAACTGGAGCCACGCAGGAAGCGATCGCTTTATTTCATACACCAACCTCGACCCCGGTAAATACACTTTTATGGTGAAAGGCTCAAATTCAGACGGAGTATGGAACAAACAAATTACAGCCTTAAAAATCACCATCCTGCCCCCTTTCTGGAAAACCTGGTGGTTTTACATGCTCTGTTTCGCGGCTGTAATTGTAGGGATTTATACCTACACCCGCTTAAGAACCAGGGCACTGATGATTACCAAAAGAGAGCTGGAAAACATGGTTAAAAACAGGACCATTGAAGTGGAATACCAAAAAAATGAACTGGCCCAAAAAAATAAAGACATAACAGATAGTATTAATTATGCAAAACGTATTCAAAATGCCATATTGCCCAACGAAAGAATATTGTATGAAAATTTTGAAGACGCTTTTGTTTTGTTTAAGCCACGCGATATTGTTAGTGGCGATTTATACTGGTTTACGCGGGTAAAAACAAGCGATAAAGAACAATTGGATCTTCGGATCATATCGGCTATAGATTGTACAGGACATGGGGTTCCGGGGGCATTTATGAGTTTAATTGCAAGCGAGTTGTTGAATCAGACCATAAAAGATAAAGACGTGAATTCACCTGCCGATGTACTTCGTTTTTTAAACAGGCGTATTCCTTTTGCATTAAATAAAAACAACACCGAAAGGCTGTCGGATGGTATGGACATGGCTGTTTGCGCCATTGATATAGAAAACCTTCACCTGTATTATTCCGGAGCCAACAGGCCGGTATGGATCATAAACGATAAAGGGGAGTTTAAGGAAATAAAACCAACCAAAGCTTCGGTGGGAGGCTATACCAAACAAGACCAGGTTTTTGAAAACCATAAAATTAAAATACACAAAGGCGATACCATTTATATGTTCAGCGATGGGTATGCCGATCAGTTCGGCGGCCCGAAAAATAAAAAAATAGGAACAAAAAAATTAAAAGAATTGCTCCAGTTCTATTCGCCTTTGCCTTTGGTAAAACAAAAACAAAGCCTCGAAGAGTTTTATGAAACCTGGAAAGGAGAAACAGAACAAATTGATGATATTATGATTATTGCTGTAAGAATATAGTAGCTGGTAATAAGTCGTAAGTAGCAGGTTGCCTTACTTACGACCAGCTACTTACGACCTGCTACCTATACCAGCTACTTACGACCTGCTACCTATACCTGCTACTTACGACCTGCTACCTATGACCTGCTACTAATGAAACCCGCCTCGAATGAATTATATGAGTTGATTCATGCTTTGACTGAAAAAGAAAAAAGCAGGTTCAGAAAATATTGCCTTTTTAAAGCCGACAGCGATTCGAGCAATTACTTAAAAATATTTGATGCTTACGAAAAGCAGAAACAAGCCGACGAAGCGAAAGTAAAGGCCACCTGTAAAATCGAAAATTTTTCGCGGGTTAAAAATTACCTGCAACACCAATTGCTCAGCTTTATTGAAGAAAATGAAAACAATTCCATTCACAAAGAAATCAGCAACCAGATTGCTATTGCCGATGCTTTGTTCAACCGCTCCCTGTATAAACACAGCCTTTCTGTTTTAATCAAGGCCAGGCAAAAAGCCTCCGACTATCAAATGTTTCCTTACCTGTTAACCATTGAGGAATTGATTACGCGGAATTATTTAAGCCTCGGTAATTTAGAAACCTACATAAAAGAAAACTGGGTGAACACCATGCACTCCTTAACCGATCAGGTTAAAAATGAAGCGGAGATGAGTGAATATGTATACAGGTTGCGCATCTTCTGGTACAAACAAAATACACTGATGCGGAGCCAGGAAAATGTGGAAGAGCTGGCAACGATTGTTTTACCTATGATTGAGCGGGGCGAAGACTTTCCGCAATCGCACCGTTCCAAAATAAGTTTTCATATTAATGCCGGTTATTATTACAAACAGGTGTTCAGGTTCGATGAAGCCATTTATCATTTTAAAAAGTGCGTTGATTTATACGAAGGGAACGAGGTGATCAAAAATTCCCAGTTGTTGTCGTATATATTAGCTTTAAACAATTTAATGTTTGTGTATTCGGGCGTGAAGAGTTTTCCCGAAATCCGTGCACTGATAGATAAATTAGAGCTGGTGGAGGTAAAAAGTAAACGTCTGAAAATACTTAAGTTTCAGGTGTGGGGCCTTTTTGTAGCCGATTATTACCGGCATGTAATTGATACCGACAGGAAAATAAAATTAAAGCAGATTGAAACAGAATTTCCGGAGTACGCTGATTTACTGCAATTGCAATCACATATAGCGATTGTCAACTGCATCTCCGTCAATTATTTTATAGAAGGCGATTTTAAAAAAGCCCTTGAATGGGTGAATAAGCTGGATGATATGCAAAACAACGCCTTGTACAGAGGCATATTGTCCATTATTAAAATATACACACTCATTATACATTACGAGCTGGGAAAATCAGATTACTTAGATTATGCAATTACCAATACTTACCGTTACCTGTTAAATCACAAACAATTTTACAAGTTCGAAAAATTAGCCATCTCCACCTTAAGGCAAATATTAGCCGCAGATTCGCTTAAAAAACAAAAAGAAATATTGTCTGTTGTATACAGCGAGCTGTTGGTCTTGCAAAACGATCCGCATGAACGGGAAGTCTTCTCCATCTTTAATTTTGCAGGATGGATACGCTGCAGGCTGAACAATGAAAGTTACCTGAATCTCATGAACGGATAAAATTGTTTATTCGTTTATTCGTTCAATAGTTGGGATTTAAGTAATCCTCATTGCTCAACTAACATATAAACGGAAGAACAAATAAACTAAAGAACTATTAAACGAAAGAACTCTTCCGCGTCAGTCCAAAATCCAATATCTTATCAATAAACTCATAAGGCTTGTAATGATTAATAGCGGCCTGATGGAAAATGCAGGTGGCCGGGGTCATACCCGGTAAAGAGTTCACTTCAATAAATATGACTTCAGTCCGGCAATCGTCGAATACACGTACAAAAGCATCGATGCGGCAATAACCCGATACATTTAAAATTTTAGCCGCCTTACCCAAAGCAGTTTTTACCTGCTCCGATATTTTTTGCCTGTCTTGTTGGTTGCGTGCATACCTTGCGGGAGTAATGTTTTGCCCCTGCCCGGCCAGAAATTTTTCTTCAAGGCTCAGTACATCCCCTTCGCTCAGGGCTTCGCTGGCTTCAAACACTTCGTATTCTATTTCCCCGTTTTTATTGTATCGGGTCAACATACCTCCCGTAATTTCCAAAAAGTGTTTTGCGTCTTTTTTTGAAATCAACTCCTCAACCAGGATTACATCTTTTTGAGGGAACTCTTCCTTGGGTTTAATGTGAAGCACTTCAGCTGCTATGCTGTCAAGCTCTTCCGATGGACGGAAAATCAAACAGGCAAAAGCATCAAACTCTTCCAGTGTTTTTATTTTTTTAACGGCGCTGCTGCATCCGTCGTCTACAGGTTTGGCAATAAATGGAAGTTTTATTTTGTTCACCAGCAAGTCCCGGATGTTGTTTTTATTCTTTTCCCAGTCTCCCTGTGTAATCAGCAGGTGCTCGGCCACCAATAAGCCCGCTTGTTTTAAAAGCTCATTTGTTCTGTACTTATCAATTGTAATTTGTGAACTTTCTTTGTTTGACCCGTTGTACGATAAACCCACTGCGTCTAATTTTTCCTGTATGGCCCCGTCTTCACCCGGGCGGCCGTGCAGGGCAATAAACACTTCGTTTACCCGTTTGGCCAGTTCGGTATATGTAATCTGTTCAGGTTTGTTTAACGTGTTCGAAGAATATTTCTGAGTGATGGATTTACACTTCTGAATAATATCTTTTACAACAGGATGAACACTGTAAGAATTAATTTTTTCCTTGATATCGTCTGCATTGTCTTTTAATAAAACATTCACGGGGATTTGGTAAAGAATGTGCTCTTTGTCGTTACCCGTAAGGAATACAGGGATGGCTTCGTACTTTTCGGAGCTGGCTAATTTTTCATAAATATTCCTTCCGCTTTCAACCGAAATGTGCCGTTCGCTGCTGTAGCCGCCCAATACAATGGCCACTTTCACCCGATCCGATTTTGCTGCATTGTCCTTGCCAATGGCTTCATCCAATTCGTGAAGAGCCTTGTTAAAGAGGTTGTTTCCTTTTTCGTTTTTAATCCGTTTGGCTAAGGAGGTACGAATGATGTAGGTTAAAAACTGCGAAGGGTTTAATCCTATTTCGGCAGCCTGGTGAAAAAAGAAAGAGGAAGGCATCATGCCCGATGTGGTGTTCGGATCGTTTAAAAACAATTTGCCGTCCTTGCTGATAAAACCATCTATACGGGCATACACATCAAAGTTAAGTGCATAAAATAATTTTTCACATTCTGTTCTTATCGCATTGATTTGTTCGTCCGGGATATCAATCGGTGTTATTTTTCGCGATAAGCCCGGCAGGTATTTGCTGCGGTAATCAAACAATTCTTTGCCTTTTCTGATCTCAGTAGGAGGCAGGGCAATGGCTGTTCCGCTTTCATCTTCCAGTACAATACAACTGAATTCTTTTCCCTCAATAAACCCTTCCACCACCACAGTGCTTTCCCCGTCCAGCGATTCCAATACCAAACCGTCTTTGTTGTTTAAATGATCGTTGAGGTAATTCAACAGGTCTTCAGGTGAATAAAGAACCACCTCGTCTATTTTAACCGGCATACCAATGCCTTCACGGATGTCGGTTAAGGAACGAATGTATTCTGTTTTATCGGCATTGTTTAATTTAGTCCATTCTTTTGCATCCAGCCATTTGGTAAACAGGGCTTTTTCAACGGCTTCCATAAACTGGTATTCGTTTTCTTTTTGCAAAATACTTACGCCTATAGACGAACCCTGGTTGGCCGGTTTAATCACCAAAGGGAAACCAATCTTTGTTTTTGCTTTTTCCCAGGCATCTTTGCAATGGCCATGTAGCCAGGCATGCCGGTCTATGGTAAAAAATTCAGGGCTGTTGAAGCCGGCATTGACCATTAATTTTTTCTGCACACTTTTATCAATACCAATGGACGAAGGAAGTATACCTGAACCCGAATAAGGAATGTGTAAATATTCAAACAAACCCTGTATGCGTCCGTCTTCCCCATAAGGGCCGTGAAGGCATAAAAAAGCAAAATCAATGACTTGTTTTAATTCAAACGCTTCCAGCCTATTTCCGATTTTTGAAATTAACTTGTTTTGCTCCTCATTACTTAGCTGGCCCAGATTTTCGGCATACAACTGAAAACCGGAATTACCGGCAGGTAAAAATTCAACCGGTGGGTAAAAATCGCGGATAGAGCCTTTGTAAATGAATTCCCAATTGAGTTGCACAAAATTTCCGAAGCTGTCAACAAACAGGGGAACGGCTTCAAACAACGATTTATTCAGGTTGTCGTACACTGTTCTGCCCCCGGCAAAAGAAATTTCACGCTCTTTGCTTTGTCCGCCAAAAAATATTCCTATTCTGAGTTTGCTCATAATAATGCTCCATTGATCTTTGCCTTAAAGTTCAAGGTTTTAAAGGGAAAATAAGGGGGTGCCGCTATTAAATAATTAACGGACTTATTAACTACTTTGGCAGGAAGGCCAAAATGCATGCCCGCCTTCGTGTTATTTATCGTTTTCCACAGTTGATTCTCGAATTAAATGAAGCGGGAGTGGTTTTTTTTGGTAACTTAAAATAGCATTTAATACAGGAAGGTATGCGCCGGCTTTATTTTATTTTAATTTTTTGCGGTTTTACAGCGCATTTACTTTCCCAGCAAAGTAAGATTGATTCCTTAAATAAAGTTTTAAAAACAGCAAAGGAAGATACCAATAAAGTAAATGCATTAACCCGCCTGGCCGATGAATTAAGAAACCTGAACCCGGAACAAAGCATGGCTCTTGCTCAACAGGCCATTGATCTTGCAGGCCGGATCAACTATCCAAAAGGAATAGCTGTAGGCTACCTTCTGCTTGGAACAGCTACTTCCAATGCAGGGAAAAACCAGGACGCGCTTCTTATTCTTGAAAAAGCGGCTGTTCTTTGCGAAAAAGCAGGGGATAAAAAAAATCGTGCCAGGGCCATCAATAATATCGGACTGGTCTATTCTAACCTTGGGGATTTTAAGGAAGCACTGAAAAGACAATTGCTTTGCCTGAAATTAAGAAAAGAAACCGGAGACGAAAGAATAATAGGCAATTCATTCAACAACATTGGGAATGTATATGAAAGGTTAGGAAATTATACCGACGCACTGAATATGCATCAGTCGGCTTTGGAAATCCGGGTGAGGCTGAAGGATTCCAGCGGTATAGCAAGCTCTTATAACAATATCGGGATTATTTATACCGATATCGGAAATTATACAGAAGCGCTGAACAATCATTTTAGCTCATTGCAATTGCAAATTAGACTCAATTATAAACAGGGCATTGCAAATTCATACAATAATATTGGGAATGTTTACAATATACGAGGCAACTATTCCCAGGCCCTTTATTATTTTTTTGAATCCTTAAAAATACAAAAACAAATAGGCGATGTAAATAGTCTGACCAATTCCTATAACAATATTGCCATGATTTATAGTGCCCAGGGGAATTATCCCGAATCGTTGAAGATGCACCTGGCGGCCTTAAAAACTGCGGAAGAAACAGGGAATAAGTCTGGAATAGCCAATGCATACAATAACATCGGCAACATTTATCAAAACCAGGGGAATTACAACGAAGCCCTGAAAAATTATTCCCTGTCATTAAAACTCAATACAGAAACCGGTGAAAAATCTCGTATTTCAACATCATTCGAAAGCATAGGAGCAAATTATCAGCTGATGGGAAAGTATGCTCTTGCATTGGAAAACCACTTAACTGCATTAAAGATCAGAAAAGAAATGAACGACCAGGCAGGATTGGTATCTACATATACCCATATTGGTTCGGGTTATTACGCCATGGGGAATTACTCAAAAGCACTTGAATACGATAGGCTTTCTGTGAAATTAGCAATTGAAATAGGAGATAAACCAGACCTTGCCACCACCTATAACAAAATGGGAAATGTTAACATGAAGCAGAAAAATATAAAGGAAGCACAGGCTGCTTATTCAAAAAGCCTGGCCCTGGCACAGGAACTGGGAAATAAAGTCCTGATAAAAGACAATTACAATGGTTTATCGGAACTGTATAAAGAGAAAGGGGATTATACAAAAGCCTTTGAGTATTTTCAACAACACATTGTATACCGCGACAGCTTGGTGAATGAGGGCAACACCAAAAAAACCGTTCAGCTACAGATGCAATACGACTTTGATAAAAAAACAGCGGCAGACAGCATACGGAATGTGGAACAAAAACGCCTGAAGGACACCGAAATAGCTTTACGCACAGCCGACCTTCAGCGAAGCCGTATGCAGTTTTGGTTTGTTGTTGTGGGATTGCTCATCGTAGCTGTGGCATTGGTCTTAGTGGTCAACCGATTCAGGATAACCTCCCAACAGAAAAAAATCATCGAACATCAGAATGATCAGATTGTGGAGAGCATCAATTACTCCAAACAAATACAGGATGCCTTGTTGCCTGATATGGATGAAATGAAAAAACGCTTCCCGGGCCTGCTTATTCACAACCTGCCCAGGGACATAGTAAGCGGCGATTTTTACTGGTTCAGACAAAGCGGTGATTATAGTCTGCTTGCCTGTGTGGATTGCACCGGTCATGGTGTTCCGGGCGCCTTTATGAGCACCCTCGGGAGTTTATTGTTAGACAAAATTGTAAGCACCGGTATTTTAAACACCTCCGAAATATTGAACCGCCTGAATGAAGAAATAATAAGAATACTTCACCAGCATGTTGGGGGTGGCATACAGGACGGTATGGACCTTTCAGTATGTTTGATCAATCACAAAGAAAAAAGCATTCTGTTCAGCGGGGCAAGAAACGGGGTGATTGTTGTAAGAAATGGTGAAGCAAAACGGTTTAAAGCAGACCTTTTACCTGTAGGAGGGAATTACATGAAAAATGGAAAATTATTGGAACGCAATTTTAAAAGTCAGGAATTACCCGTGCAGTCCGGCGACTGGTTGTATATGTACACCGATGGCTTCGTAGAGCAAACAGGAGGTGCATCGCCCGGAAGCCCTATGAATTATGAGCAATTTGAACAACAGCTGATTTGCATTTCTACCAATGAAGATCAGGAAATAAAGACTGATAAATTGAAAAAAGCATTGGATGAATGGAGAGGAGATAATGAACGAACAGACGATGTTTTAATAATTGGAGTAAGAATATAAATTTAAGTTAAAAGTAAGAAGTTAAAAGTTAAAAGCCAGGAGCGAAAAGTGCGATCACGGTCAGTCCAATGTTTACTCTTATTTCTATGTGGTATTATAAGCTTAAATAACAGTATTTATGAGGGTTGTATTTATACTTCTGTTTTGCATTTTTGAAGCGCAGCTGTTTGCCGGCCAAAGCAAAAAAGACTCTTTGTTGATCGTGCTTAAAACCGCGAAAGAAGATACCGGCAAGGTTGTTGTTTTAACACAACTTGCCGACGCCCTGACCATGAACGACCCTGTAAAAAGTATTGCTTATGCAGAGCAGGCCATTGCACTGGCTACAAAATTAAACTACCAAAACAAACTCGGGCTTACCTACCTTGTACTTGCAGCCTCCACATCCAGCACAGGTAAAAATAAAGACGCGCTTGGTTTTCTTGAAAAAGCGATAGACCTGTGTGATAAAGCAAACGACAGCATCAACAAAGCCAGGGCATACAGCAACATGGGGTGGGTGTATTATTGCATGGGCAATTTTGAAGAATCCCTGAAAACTCAAACCTACAGTTTACAACTGAGTAAAAAAAACAAGAACATCAGGGGCATTGCATCTTCAACCAACCGGATAGGACTGGTGTATTACAAGAAGGGCCGTTATGTTGAAGCGCTTAAAATGCAGCACCTCGCCCTTGAAATGAGAATAGGGATGAACGATTCGATGAATATTGCCGGGGCTTATAACAACATCGGGATTATTAACAGTTCTACCGGAAAACTGACCGAGGCACTTAGCAATTTTTCCAACGCTATTAAAATACAGAAACAGCTCAACAACAACCTCGGTGTTGCGCTGGGGTACATGAACATTGGTTTTGTTTATAAAAGCCAGGCAGAGTATACCCAGGCGCTTCACTTTTTTAACGAAGGAATAAAGTTGTTTAAGCTGATCGGGGATGTGTATAGTTTATCAGATGCATACAACAGTATTGGTAGTATTTACTTAGCCCAGGGGAATTATGCCGGAGCCTTAAAAACCCACCTGATGGCCTTAAAAATAGCCGAAGGCGTTGCCGATAAATCAGCTATTGCGAGTAGTTACGAAAGAATAGGTGATTTTTATGTTGCGCAGGGAAACAATACCGAAGCCCTTAAGAATTACCTTGCTTCATTAAAATTGCGGAAGGAAACTGGTGAGCAGGGAGGGATCGCCATGGCCTACGACAACATTGGTGCCCTGTACCTTAAGATGGGGCAAGCCGAACTTGCATTGGAAAATCAATTGACCGCGTTAAAAATTCAAATCGAAATAAATGAACAACCGGCTCTGGTGTCGACCTACACACACCTGGGTTCCATTTACGAAATGCTGGGGAATTATTCCGAAGCATTAAAAAATCACACTGCTTCTTTAAAAATTGCCCATGAACAGGAAAATAAACAAGGTATAGCCCAGGCCGGTATTAACATGGGGAAAATTTATTTGAAATTAAAAAAATACAGGGAAGCCCAAAACTATTACACAAAAAGTCTGCTGCTGACTAAAGAAATCGGGAACAAGGAATTAACCAGGGACACTTATCAGGCCCTGGCTGAGCTATACAAAGCTAAAGGTGATTACGCAAAGGCCTATGAATATTTTAAACTGCGAATTGTCTACCGAGATAGTCTGATAAATGAAGACAATACCAAAAAAACCGTTCAGCTACAGATGCAATACGACTTTGATAAAAAAACAGCGGCCGATAGTTTACGAAATGTGGAACAAAAACGTTTGAAAGACACTGAAATAGCTTTACGCACAGCCGACCTTCAGCGAAGCCGTATGCAGTTTTGGTTTGTTGTTGTGGGCTTGTTCATTGTAGCAGTGGCTTTGGTCTTGGTGGTCAACCGCTTCAGGATAACCTCCCAACAGAAAAAAATTATTGAACAGCAGAATGAACAGATTGTTGAAAGCATCAATTATTCCAAACAAATACAGGATGCCTTGTTGCCTGATATGGATGAAATGAAAAAACACTTCCCGGGTCTGCTTATTCACAACCTGCCCAGGGACATAGTAAGCGGCGATTTTTACTGGTTCAGACAAAGCGGTGATTATAGTCTGCTGGCCTGTGTGGATTGCACCGGACATGGTGTACCCGGCGCCTTTATGAGTACCCTGGGGAGTTTATTGTTAGATAAAATTGTGAGTACCGGTATTTTAAATACAGCCGAAATATTGAACCGTCTGAATGAAGAAATAATAAGAATACTTCACCAGCATGTTGGGGGCGGCATACAGGACGGGATGGACCTTTCAGTATGTCTGATCGATCACCGGAAAAAAAGTATCGTATACAGCGGGGCAAGAAACGGGGTGATTGTTGTAAGAAATGGTGAAGCAAAACGTTTTAAAGCAGACCTTTTACCGGTAGGGGGGAATTATATGAAAAACGGAAAACTATTGGAACGCAATTTTAAAAGCCATGAATTACCCGTGCAGGCCGGCGACTGGTTGTATATGTACACCGATGGTTTTGTGGAGCAAACAGGAGGCGTGTCGCCCGGAAGCCCTATGAATTATCAGCAATTTGAACAACACCTGATCAGTGTTTCTACCAATGAAGACCAGGACATAAAGGCTGATAAATTAAAAAAGGCATTGGATGAATGGAGGGGGGACAATGAACGGACAGACGATGTTTTAATAATTGGAATACAGGTCTAAAACAAAAACAGGTATGAGAATTCAACTATTCATTTTTCTTTGTATTCTTTCAATTCAACTGTTTCCGCAGCAAGTCAGGATTGATTCTTTAAACAAGGTACTAAAAACGGCGAAGGAAGATACCAACAAAATAAATGCATTAACCAGTCTAGCAGATGAATTAAAAAGCCTGCATCCGGAACAAAGCATAGCTTTTGCTCAACAGGCAATTGCCCTTGCCGGCCAGCTCAACTATCCAAAAGGAATTGCTGTAGGCTACCTTCTGCTTGGTGCAGCTACCTCGATTGCCGGGAAAAACCAGGATGCGCTTATTATCCTTGAAAAGGCTGCTGTTCTTTGTGAGAAAGCAGGGGATAAAAAAAACTATGCAAGGGCTATTCACAATATCGGAGTGGTATATTTTAACCTTGGGCATTTTAATGAGGCACTGAAAAGGCAATTGCTTTGCCTGAAACTAAGAAAAGAAACCGGAGACGAAAGAATAATCAGCAATTCATTCAACAGTATTGGGAATGTATATGAAATGTTAGGGAATTATACCGATGCACTGAATATGCATCACTCTGCTTTGGAAATCCGGCTAAGGTTGAAGGATTCCAGCGGTATAGCAAGCTCTTACAACAATATCGGGAATATTTATACCGATATCGGAAATTATACAGAAGCGCTGAACAATCACTTTAGTTCATTGCAATTGCAAATTAAACTTAACAATAAAATGGGTATTGCAAGTTCTTATAATAATATAGGAAATGTATACAATGTGTGGGGAAATTATTCCCAGGCCCTTTATTATTTTTTTGAAGCCTTAAAAATACAAAAACTGATAGGCGATGTAAATAGCCTCACCAATTCCTATGGCAACATTGCTATGATCTATAATGCTCAGGGAAATTACCCCGAATCGCTGAAGATGCACCTTGCGGCCTTAAAAACTGCGGAAGAAACAGGAAATAAATCTGGCGTAGCCAATTCATATAATAACATAGGAAACATTTATCAAAATCAAGGAAATTACAATGAAGCCCTGAAAAATTATTCTTTGTCTTTAAAACTCAATACAGCAACCGGTGAAAGGTCACGTACTTCGGAATCATTCGAAAGTATTGGCGCAGTTTATCAGCTGATGGGGAAATACGGCCTTGCTTTGGAGAATCATTTAGCGGCTTTAAAGATCAGAAAAGAAATGGGGGAGCAGGCAGGATTGGCGTCTTCGTATACCAGTATCGGTTGGGTATATTATTCCACAGGTAATTACTCAAAAGCCCTTGAATATGAAAGGATTTCTGTAAAAATAACAATGGAAATAGGAGATAAACCAGGCTTAGCCAATACCTGTAACAAAATGGGAGATGTTTACATGAAGCTGAAAAATACAAAAGAAGCACAAGCGGCTTATTCAAAAAGTTTGACCTTGTCTAGGGAATTGGGAAATAAAGCCCTGATAATGGATAATTACAATGGTTTATCGGAATTGTATAAAGGGAAAGGCGATTACGCAAAGGCCTACGAATATTTTAAGCTACGTATTGTCTACCGCGATAGTCTGATAAATGAAGACAACACCAAAAAAACCGTTCAGCTACAGATGCAATACGATTTTGATAAAAAAACAGCGGCAGACAGCATACGGAATGTGGAACAAAAACGCCTGAAGGACACCGAAATAGCTTTACGCACAGCCGACCTTCAGCGAAGCCGTATGCAGTTTTGGTTTGTTGTTGTGGGATTGCTCATCGTAGCTGTGGCATTGGTCTTAGTGGTCAACCGATTCAGGATTACTTCACAGCAGAAAAAAATTATCGAACAGCAGAATGAACAGATTGTGGAGAGCATCAATTATTCCAAACAAATACAGGACGCCTTGTTGCCCGATACAGATGAAATGAAAAAACACTTCCCGGGTCTGCTTATTCACAACCTGCCCAGGGACATAGTAAGCGGTGATTTTTACTGGTTCAGACAAAGCGGGGATTATAGTCTGCTGGCCTGTGTAGACTGCACTGGTCATGGTGTACCCGGCGCCTTTATGAGCACCCTGGGGAGTTTATTGTTAGACAAAATTGTGAGCACCGGTATTTTAAACACCGCTGAAATATTGAACCGCCTGAATGAAGAAATAATAAGAATACTTCACCAGCATGTTGGGGGCGGTATACAGGACGGTATGGACCTTTCAGTATGTCTGATCAATCACAAAGAAAAAAACATTCTGTTCAGCGGGGCAAGAAACGGGGTGATTGTTGTAAGAAATGGTGAAGCAAAACGGTTTAAAGCAGACCTTTTACCTGTAGGGGGGAATTATATGAAAAACGGAAAGCTATTAGAACGCAATTTTAAAAGCCAGGAATTACCCGTGCAGGCCGGCGACTGGTTGTATATGTACACCGATGGTTTTGTAGAGCAAACAGGAGGTGCATCGCCCGGAAGCCCTATGAATTATGAGCAATTTGAACAACAACTGATCAGTGTTTCTACCAATGAAGAGCCGGCGATAAAATCTGATAAATTGAAAAAGGCATTGGATCACTGGAGAGGTGAAAACGAACGAACAGACGATGTTTTAATAATTGGAATCAGGATATAAATTTAAGTTAAAAGTAAGAAATCAAAAGTTAAAAGCCAAGAGCCAAGAGCCAAAAATACGATCACGTTTATGAATTCATCCTCTGCGTTTTAATCAGCGTTCCTCTGCGAGAAATAAGTCAAAAAGGCCAGGAGGATAACCGAACACATAGAAAAACACAGCGCAACTCTGTTCCCTCCATGCCCTTAGTGGCTTAGTGGTGAAGCCACCTTCAGTTTAAATGTACGGCCCGTATTGTTGTATAAACATTGCACAAAATAAATCCCATTGCTCAGGCCCGAAGTATTCAGCAATACACGCTTTGTAGCATTTACCTTTTCATTGTTGAGCACCTGTCCAAGTTCATTGTAAATAACAATACTTACGGGGGTTTCCTTCTCAAAATTAAAATTCAGGGCCGGCTGCTGAATATTGTTTTCGAGCCATACATTGTTTGCAGAATTATTTTGAACATGAACACCCGTAGTAGCCATGGTGTCAATTACCACCAACTGATGTACAACCGTATCTGAACAAGGCCCGTTGAGTACAACAAGGCTCACCTGGTATACACCTGTTGAAGTATAAATGTGTACTGCATCCGGAACAGTTTCCGCTAAGGAGCCGTCTCCATACTCCCAGGTGTAAGTACTTCCGCCAATGCTCGTATTGTTTACAGTCATTTCACCACCGTCCGAAAGGTAAAGCGTATCGTCTGTAAAACTGAAACTGGCTGTTACCGGATAAGTTATATCAAGGTTGTAGCTGTCAACACGCACACAACCAT
>JAHEYF010000054.1 GCA_023251755.1 Bacteroidota bacterium | reverse complement strand
CTTGATACACTATGACCATTTACTCGTTGAAAATCCATTCAACAAAGGTAAATCATTTTTAGAAGCTGAAAGCGACATGCACTAAAGTGCATAGTTTTAACTATTTTTGAGACCAATAAAAAGAGTTTAAAATTCATAACCATAAGTAAGGTAATCGCCATCAGTTAAAATCACTTGTTTTTAAAAACTGTAAAGAAGCTTCCATTTCCTGGTACATGATTTTATCTTCATTAATAAACGGAACAATCTGCCTGTATTTTTTTAAGAGCTTTTCAATTTTAGCAGATGACTTCAAAGGCCTTCTGAATTCAATGGCCTGTGAAGCGTTAAACAATTCGATGGATAAAATGCGTTCGAGGTTTTGCACCACCCTGTAACATTTGGTGGCTGCATTGGCCCCCATACTTACATGGTCTTCCTGTCCGTTAGAAGATACAATACTATCTGCCGAGGCAGGAGAACACAATTGTTTGTTTTGACTAACGATACTTGCAGCAGTGTATTGCGGAATCATAAAACCGGAATTTAATCCTGGTTTAGCGACCAGGAAAGAAGGTAAGCCCCTGATGCCTGCAATTAACTGATAGGTGCGACGCTCAGAAATATTTCCCAATTCGGATAAAGCAATGGCCAGAAAATCGAGGCCAAGGGCCAATGCCTGGCCGTGAAAATTGCCGCCTGAAATAATTTCATCGTCATCCGGAAAAACAGTAGGGTTATCGGTAACGGAATTGATCTCTGTTTCGAAAATTGTTTTTACATATTCAATGGTATCGTTGCTGGCCCCGTGCACCTGTGGTATACAACGGAAAGAGTAGGGATCCTGAACATGTTCTTTTTTGCGTTTAATAATTTCGCTCCCATCCAGCAGGCTTCTGAAAAACTCGGCGGTAGTCAATTGCCCTTTGTGCGGACGAATAGCGTGGATGTTATTTTTAAAAGGTTCTATCCTTCCATCAAAAGCTTCAAGCGAAACAGCCCCAATAAAATTAGCAGCCATGCTCAGTTTTTCAGCTTTCAATAAACTCCATACTCCATAAGCGCTCATAAACTGTGTACCGTTTAAAAGGGCCAAACCTTCTTTTGACCTTAGTTTTAGAGGTTTTAGTTTGAGATGTTTGTATACTTTTTCGGTTTCCTGTTTAATGCCGAGGTAATACACTTCGCCTAAACCAAGCAAAGGCAGAGACATGTGAGCGAGTGGAGCTAAATCACCTGAAGCGCCCAGGGAGCCCTGCTGGTAAATAACAGGGAAGATATTGTTGTTGTAAAAATAAATCAGGCGTTCAACAGTATCAATATGAATAGCAGATTTACCATAAGAAAAGGCCTGTATTTTTAAGAGTAGCATTAGTTTTACTACTTCTGTGGGCACTTCATCGCCCGTGCCGCAGGAATGCGACTTCACTAAGTTTTCCTGTAATTGTTCCAGGTCTTTATCCGGTATAACAACATTGCACAAGGACCCAAACCCGGTATTGATACCATATATCGGCTCTTTCTGCGACTTCATTTTTTTATCTAAGTAATCGCGGCATTTTTTAATGGCTTTAATGGCGTTATCGGATAATTTTAGTTGCAGGTTTTTATCCAGAATGTTTTTTACATCAACCAGAGTGATGTGTTTTTTTGGGTCAATGGTGTATTGCATAAATTCCAAGTTAGAAGTTAAAAGTCAAAAGTAATAAGCCAAAAGCAATTTCGCTAACGATTCAATTCCTTTGTGACACAACAAATTGTCTATTAATCAAAACTAATTTCAGTCTGCGAGCCGTTTCCCCCGCTCATAAAATCGCGGGCTTCCATTTTACTTATTTTTTCCATGGCCCTTCTGTGTAATTCTACCGGAGAAAGGCCGCTCTCCTCATTCTCGTCTTCCGCTTCAGTAGGGTTAATTTCCTTTGCTTCCTGCAGGTTGATTTCTTTTACTTTAAAATTGGTAAGTTTTTTCCCTTTGGCTTTCATACCCATTACCAATACAAATTCAGGTAAATTAATTGTTTCATCAGGCAGTTGTTTCTCCTTTTCCTTTCCGAATTTTACATCAATGATAGGATTGGTCTGCGTAGTGGCCAGTTCAACCCTCGACCCCTCAAATTCAGTAATGATAACTGTTTTATGAGAAGTTACTTCAGGAATAAAACGTTTGGTGAAATAAGCTTTGCTATCTGCATCAAAATATATCAATGATACAACTTGCTGAGGATAGAATTTTTCAATTAAAATAATGTCTTCATCAAAGTGATTCAGTAAATCAGGTGTATACAGTTTGTAATAACCACTTGAAGTAATGGTTAGAATCCTGTCTTCGGGAGTAAATTTACCGAGGTAAGTTCCATAATTGTTTTTATTCAAACGGTGTACGGTATCGTCAAACCAAATGTCTTCAGCACCTAAAGTTGAAGTCCCTTTTTCTTTTAACACTACTTTTTTAACGGCATATTTGGTAATGATATTTCCCATAGAAGAGCGGGCTTTCACCTGTATCTCTGCAAAGTCGGTATCAATTTCAAACTTCCGTAAACCGGAAACCTGCTTTAAGTGAACCACTACTTTTTCAGCTTCGCCACTTGGATTGGCTGTAAAATAAAGTACTTCTGATCCGTTGGTTCCTTTGGTCAAATCGTATTCTTTGTCGCGGGTAACCCCTGTTACATTGAATCGTTTGATGAAAGTGATTCCTTTGGGCCCGTCACGATAGATCATATTATAAGTCGTGCGCTCATCGTTCTTTTTAAACACGGCCACATGAAGTACGTCTTTACCCACAAATACTTTATCGGCTACTTTAAACACTTTCATTTTACCGTCTTTGGTAAAGGCAATAATATCGTCAATATCTGAACACTCGCCTACAAACTCATCTTTCTTTAAACCGGTGCCTACAAATCCTTCGGCACGGTTGACGTATAGTTTTTCATTGGCCAGCACAACCTGCGTAGCTACAATGTTATCGAACTGTTTTATTTCAGTTTTTCTTTCGCGCCCGGCTCCGTATTTTTTTTTCAGGTTTTTGAAATACTCAATGGCGTATTCCGTTAAATTGGCTAAGTGATGTTTTACGGTGGTGATTTTATCTTCCAGGTCGCGCATGTGATCATCCGCCTTAATGCTGTCGAAACGGGTAATACGTATCATCTGAATTTGCGTTAAACGGTGCAAATCCTCATCAATAATTTCCCGGATCAATTTTTTCTTATGCGGCGCGAAACGATCGTATAAGTATTTGTACAAGGTTTCTTTATCACCATATTTTTTAAAGTCAATGTACATTTCTTCTTTAATGAAGATTTTCTCTAAGGAAGAGAAATGCCATTTTTCCTCTAATTCATGCTTTTCAATTTCCAGTTCGCTTTTTAATAAACCCACCGTTTGATGGGTTGATATCCTAAGCATTTCGTTTACTCCGACAAAACGGGGTCTGTCGTTTTCAATTACACCGGCATTAGGCGAAATAGACATTTCGCAGTTGGTAAAGGCATAAAGGGCATCAATGGTTTTGTCGGGAGAAATACCGGGTTGTAAATGAACAAGTATTTCAACAAACTCAGAAGTATTGTCTTCTACTTTTTTAATTTTTATTTTTCCTTTGTCGTTAGCCGCTAATATGGAATCGATAAGTGAACCTGTTGTTGTTCCAAAAGGGATTTCAGTAATAACAAGGGTCTTGGTATTGAGTTGCTGTATTTTTGCCCTTACTTTTATTTTACCTCCTCTTAATCCGTCTTTGTATTCGCTGCAATCGGCCAGTCCACCGGTAGGGAAGTCGGGGTAGAGCTCAACTTTTTTACCACGCAATATGGCAACGCTACCGTCAATTAGTTCGTGGAAGTTGTGTGGTAATATTTTACAGGCCATACCCACCGCAATGCCTTCAACGCCCTGCGCAAGTAGTAATGGGAACTTTACCGGGAATACAATCGGTTCTTTGTTACGGCCATCGTAGCTCAGTTGCCATTCGGTAGTTTTGGGGTTGTAAACAACTTCAAGTCCGAATTTTGTTAAGCGTGCCTCAATGTAACGGGGAGCTGCTGCATTGTCGCCGGTTAAAATATTTCCCCAGTTTCCCTGGCAGTCAATCAACAGATCTTTTTGTCCTATTTGCACCAGGGCATCACCAATACTTGCATCACCGTGCGGATGGTACTTCATGGTATTACCAATAATATTGGCCACTTTGTTGTAACGACCATCTTCCATTTCGTACATGCTGTGTAAAATACGGCGCTGAACAGGTTTTAAACCATCTTCAATAGCGGGTACAGCACGTTCAAGTATTACATAAGAGGCATAATCAATGAACCAGTTTTTAAACATCCCCGAAACATGGGTTATTTTATCTAATTCATTGTGATTTTCGTGATCGTTCGTTGTTGTGTTGTCTTCCATTTTTTATCTACTGTCTTATCTGTCTGAAAATTAAATATTCAATAACTCCTGCTCTATATCTTTCTCAACGCGAAGGTTGTCAATAATAAACTCCTGACGCTCCATGGTGTTTTTGCCCATATAATAATTAAGCAATTCCTGAATAGATGCTTTTTGATCGAGGAATACCGGCTCTAAGCGAATGTCTTTACCAATGAAGTGTTTAAACTCATCCGGTGAAATTTCACCCAATCCTTTAAATCGGGTAATCTCCGGCTTCGGCCCTAACTTGGCAATGGCAGCCTTGCGTTCTTCATCGCTGTAACAATAGGCTGTTTCTTTTTTGTTACGCACCCTGAACAAAGGCGTTTGCAAAATATAAACGTGGTTGTTTTTTACCAGGTCGGGGAAGAATTGTAAAAAGAAGGTTAATAACAATAAACGGATGTGCATACCGTCCACATCGGCATCGGTTGCTATTACCACATTATTATAACGAAGGGTATCGAGGCCATCTTCTATATTCATTGCGGCTTGTAGCAGGTTGAACTCTTCGTTTTCGTAGACCACTTTTTTACCTAAACCAAAACAATTTAAAGGTTTACCTTTTAAACTGAAAACAGCCTGTGTGTTTACATCACGTGTTTTGGTAATGGAACCACTGGCCGAATCTCCCTCACAAATAAACAAGGTGGTTTCAAGGCGGCGTACATCTTTGTTATCGTCAAGATGTGTACGGCAATCGCGTAATTTTTTATTGTGTAAAGATGCTTTCTTGGCTCTTTCGCGTGCCAATTTCTGAATACCCGCCAGCTCTTTCCGCTCGCGTTCATTGGCGATGATTTTAGCTAAAAGGGCCTGGGCAAGTTCAGGGTTTTTATGGAGGTGATTGTCTAATTGTTCTTTTATAAAATCGCCGATAAAGCTTTTAATGCTTTGTCCATTGGGAGCAACTTCATTGGAACCCAATTTTGTTTTTGTCTGCGATTCAAAAACCGGTTCCTGAACTTTTACCGAAACAGCTGCAACAATTGATTTACGTACATCGGCTGGTTCAAAATCCTTTTTAAAGAAATCTTTAATGGTTTTAGCCACAGCCTCGCGAAAAGCGCCCTGGTGTGTACCTCCCTGTGTGGTGTATTGCCCGTTTACATAACTGTAATATTCTTCTGAATAATGCTCACCGCTATGGGTCATCGCCACTTCAATATCATAACCTTTGAGGTGAATAATGGGGTAAATGGTTTCTCCCGAAATATTTTTTTCAAGCAGATCCTTTAAGCCGTTTTGCGATTTGTATTCCTGTCCATTGAAAGTGAGGGTTAAGCCTGTATTTAAGTAAGCGTAATTCCATAACATCCGGTCGACATACTCATTTACAAAATGGTATTTTTTAAAAATAGTATCGTCCGGGCGAAACTCCACATAAGTACCATTGGCCTCAGTCGTTTTTTCGAGTTTAGCATCCACTTTTAATTCCCCTTTGCTGAACTCGGCTGCTTTTGATTGCCCGTCGCGGTAGGCAATTACTTTAAAATAAATAGACAGAGCGTTGACAGCTTTTGTACCCACACCGTTTAAGCCCACCGATTTTTTAAAGGCTTCTGAATCGTATTTACCTCCGGTGTTGATTTTAGAAACAACTTCAACTACTTTCCCCAGTGGGATACCCCGACCGAAGTCGCGAATAGAAACCATTCCATCTTTGATGACGATGTCTATTTTTTTTCCGGCGCCCATTACAAATTCATCGATACAGTTGTCGAGGATCTCTTTCACCAACACATAAATCCCGTCATCAAAAGCTGAGCCGTCGCCTAATTTACCAATGTACATCCCGGGGCGGGTACGGATGTGTTCTTTCCAATCTAAGGACCTGATATTATCTTCTGTATACTTTACTGGTTCTGCCATATCTAATCTCTCTTTTTTTAATTTTTAATTTACGAAATACGATGATTTACGAGTTACGAAGTACGATTTTGTACCATGTACGTTTTATCTAACCTATTTCACCCATCAGCTAATTGGCTAATCATCACATCAGCTAATTCATCAATACCTATCCGCTTTTCATTTACCTATTTCACCTATCAGCTAATTGGCTAATCATCACATCAGCTAATCATTAACACCTATCCTATTTTCATTTACCTGTCTCCTTTTTGGCTTTTGGCTTTTATCATCACCTATCAGTTTTTATTTACCTGTACCCCCCATCAGCTAATTGGCTAATCATCACATCAGCTAATCACTTAATCTTTCTCAAACAAATTACCCAAGCCTCCCAATATACTTCCTTCTTCTTTGCGATTATGTCCGTAAGCTAAAATCCTTCCGGCCAAACGGCTGATAGGCAGTGATTGTAGCCATACTTTACCCGGCCCCCTTAACACGGCAAAGAAAATACCTTCGCCACCAAATATTACATTCTTAACGCCTTTTACCATTTCAATGTCGTAATCTACATTTTGAGTAAAAGCTACAATACAACCGGTATCAACTCTTAACAATTCTCCTGGCTGTAATGTTTTCTCCAGCACATAACCTCCTGAGTGAACAAAGGCCAAACCGTCTCCTTCTAATTTTTGCATGATGAATCCTTCACCACCAAACAGGCCTGTGCCCAATTTTTTTTGAAATTCAATTCCAACCGATACACCTTTAGCTGCACATAAAAAACTATCCTTTTGGCAAATTAATTTCCCATCCAGTTGCGATAAGTTCATAGGCACAATTTTACCGGAATAGGGGGCTGCAAAGGTGACTGTTCTTTTTTGATGGGATGTATTGGTATACAAAGTCATAAAAAGGTTTTCACCAGTAAGTATACGTTTACCCGCCGAAAATAATTTTCCCATAAAACTATTATCGCCCGTGTTTGATCCATCACCAAACAGGGTTTGCATCTGAATACCGTCGGTCATCATCATAAAACTTCCGGGTTCAGCAATAACGCCTTCCTGCGGGTCGAGTTCAATTTCCACGCACTGCATTTCCTCGCCGTGAATTTTGTAATCTATTTCGTGATTGTTCATGCTATAAAATTTATAAAATGGTTAAACATTAAACCTGAAGTGCATTACATCACCATCTGCTACAACATATTCTTTTCCTTCGATTCTTAATTTACCTGCATCGCGGCAGGCAGCTTCCGAACCAAGTGCAACAAAGTCGTTGTAGGCAATTACTTCGGCCTTAATAAATCCTTTTTCAAAATCGGTGTGTATAACACCGGCTGCCTGTGGCGCACTCATACCCTGGGTAATGGTCCAGGCCCTTACTTCTTTTACACCGGCAGTAAAATAGGTTTGAAGTGCCAGTAGTTTATAAGCCGTGCGAATCAATTTGTTTACACCAGGCTCGTCTAATCCTAAATCGGCTAAAAACAATTGCCTTTCTTCGTAACTTTCCAATGCGGCAATTTCAGCTTCCATTTGGGCTGTAATCACCAATACTTCCGCATTTTCATTTTTAACATTTTCCCTTACCGCATCCACGTGTTTGTTTCCGGTTTTAACCGAAGCCTCGTCTACGTTACACACGTACATCACCGGTTTAACAGTCAGTAAATGCAGATCGGCAATGTATTTCAGGTTGTCTTCCGGTACATCGCAGGAACGGGCGCTTTGTCCGGATTCGAGGTGGGCCTTAAATTTTAAAAGGGTATCGTAAGTTTTAACAGCTTCTTTGTCCTGTCCGGTTTTAGCTAATTTTTCGTACTTTTTTATTTTCCCTTCAACCGACTCCAGGTCTTTTAACTGCAACTCGTAATCAATCACTTCTTTATCGCGGACAGGGTTCACCGATCCGTCCACATGCACCACATTGGGATCATCAAAACAACGCAACACGTGCAGTATAGCATCACACTCACGGATATTGGCTAAGAATTTATTTCCCAGGCCTTCACCTTTGCTGGCCCCTTTTACAAGTCCGGCAATGTCAACAATATCAACTGTTGTTGGCAATACACGTTCCGGTTTAACCAGCACTTCTAATTTTTCGAGGCGGGGATCGGGTACGGTAATTACACCTAAATTAGGTTCAATCGTACAAAACGGAAAGTTAGCGGCTTGTGCCTTGGCATTGCTCAGGCAGTTAAACAAAGTTGATTTTCCTACATTGGGCAATCCAACAATCCCACATTTTAATGACATAGCTATTGATTAAAAATGAATATACTACTGCTTTCACAAAGCAGCTTTAAAATTACAACCTACAAATATACCAACATACGCAGGCATTTGAAGGGTAAGCTGAAGATTCCCATCAACAGAGTTTTCAACATATCTCTGTCTTTATTAACAAAGCAAAATCTTAGAGGGTATAAAAATTAATTTTGCCGGAAATTCTTCATAATGGCAGATGTAGCTCAATTAAAAAAAGTGTGTACCCAGGTTAGACGGGATATTGTACGCATGGTTCATGCGGTAAACTCTGGTCATCCGGGTGGTTCATTAGGTTGTACCGAATATTTTGTGGCTTTGTACTTTGATGTACTGAAGCATCAGCCCAGGAACTGGAACATGAATGGAGCAGGGGAGGACCTGTTTTTTCTTTCCAACGGGCATATTTCACCTGTATATTACAGCGCTTTGGCCCGCAGCGGGTATTTCGACGCCAAAGAAATGGCCTCGTTCCGGAAATTAAATTCCCGTTTACAGGGGCATCCTACTACGCATGAAGGCTTAGAAGGGGTTCGTATTGCCTCCGGTTCATTGGGGCAGGGGATGTCGGTTGCCATTGGTGCCGCAGTCACTAAAAAATTAAATAAAGACAATTCTATCGTTTATTCCCTGCACGGTGATGGGGAATTGCAGGAAGGACAGATATGGGAAGCAGCCATGTACGCTGCCGGGAAAAAAATAGACAATTACATTGCAACGGTTGATTTTAATGGTCAGCAAATAGATGGTTCCACAGAACAGGTACTTCCCTTAGGAAGCCTGAAAGCCAAATTTGAAGCCTTTGGATGGGAAGTACTGGAAAATAATGCGGGCAACGACATTGAAAAAGTGCTGGAATACCTGAATAAAGCAAAAACATTGTTGGGCAAGGGTAAACCGGTTATGATTTTAATGAAAACGGAAATGGGCCACGGTGTAGATTTTATGATGGGAAGCCACAAATGGCACGGTGTTGCACCTAATGATGAACAATTGGCAAAAGCACTGGCTCAAAATGAAGAAACGCTGGGGGATTATTAAGTAAAAAAAAAATTAGCTAATTAGCTGATGTGATGATTAGCTGATGGTGAGATAGGTAATTAAAACCTCACTCGTTTGAAAAAAACAAGTAATTATTCTTCTATTTTAAAAAGTATGAGGTATTCCCTTTCATTTATTTTCCTCATCTGTTTTTTATTGAGTACCTATTCTTCTAAGTCACAGTCTTACGAAAAAGACGGGGTAAATTTTTCTGCGCCTAAAAAATACGATCCGAATACCTTAACACGGATGCTGTTTATTTTTGATGATTCCTACAGCATGTATGGAACATGGAACAGCGGCACTAAAATAGACATCGCTAAAAAATTAATGGGCGAGTTTCTGGATAGTATTAAAAGTACGGGGAATCTTGAAATAGCTTTGCGTTGTTACGGACATCAAACTCCTTTCAGGCCCAAGCGGAATTGTGAGGACAGTAAATTAGAAGTGCCTTTTGCCCCGGCGGCTCAAAATGTGAAGCTGATCAAAGACCGCATCAACCGTTTGGAACCAACAGGCACCACACCCATTGCTTATTCCTTAGGCGAATGCGCCAATGATTTTCCAGCCAAAGACAATGTGAAAAATGTGGTGGTGCTTATTACTGATGGGATAGAGGAATGTGGCGGAGACCCCTGTGCCGTTTCAGCCGCTTTGCAGAAAAAAGGAATTTTTTTAAGGCCCTTTGTAATTGGTGTTGGCCTTGATGTGAAGTTTGCAGATGTGTTTGGCTGCATGGGGAAATTTTATGATGTAAGCAATGAAGCGAATTTTAAGACCGTGCTAAAATTGGTGTTGATCGAAGCCCTTAGTCAAACGACCGTTCAGGTTAATTTAAACGACATCAATAAAAAACCCAATGAAAGCAATGTTACCATGACTTTTTATGACCAGGCTGATACTAAAATAAAATACAATTACCTGCATACACTAAATCATAGGGGGAATCCGGATACCATTATTTTGGATCCTGACTACAGCTATAGAATAAAAGTACATACCATTCCTCCCATCGAAAAAAACAATGTGCACATTGAAAAGGGCAGACACAACACCATTAGCATTGACGCAGCACAGGGCTTTTTGGCTTTTCAGGTGGACGGCAATAATTTGTATAAAAATATTGATTGCATTATACGCAAACACGGCGACATGAATACCATCAATATTCAGGAGATTGGTAAAACAGAAAAATATTTAGTGGGGAAGTATGATGTTGAAATACTTACGCTGCCAAGAATAAATGTGAAGGATGCCGAAATAAAACAAAGCTTTACCAATACCATTAAAATACCGGCTGCAGGGCAGTTAACGCTGAACAAGGGCATTTATGGTTATGGGAGTATATACTTAGAAGATGGGAAAAAATTAAGCTGGGTGTGTAATATGAATGATGCTCAAATCAACGAGATTATTTATCTTCAACCCGGAAAATACAGGGCTGAGTTCAGGGTAAAAACAGAACTGGAAGCCGAACGGACAATAGAGCGCAAGTTCACCATTGAATCGGGGAAATACGCAACAGTGAAGTTTTTTTAAACAATTAAAATTGCAGGAAATGGAAACCAAAACAATGAAAAAATATACGTATACAGAAAAAAAAGACACCCGTTCCGGCTTTGGAGCAGGCCTCTCTGAATTAGGGAAGAAAAATGAAAACGTGGTAGCCCTCTGTGCCGATCTTACCGGCTCCTTAAAAATGGATGCTTTTCAGAAAGAACACCCCGATCGTTTTTTCCAGATTGGAATTGCAGAAGCCAACATGATGGGCATTGCAGCCGGTATGACCATTGGCGGGAAAATTCCTTTCACTGGTACCTTTGCTAATTTTAGCACAGGGCGTGTGTACGACCAGATACGCCAGTCGATTGCTTATAGCGGAAAAAATGTAAAGATCTGTGCTTCGCATGCAGGCTTAACTTTAGGGGAAGACGGAGCCACGCATCAGATATTAGAAGATTTAGGGTTGATGAAAATGTTGCCGCACATGGTGGTTATTAATCCCTGCGATTTTAACCAGACCAAAGCAGCAACTATTGCTATTGCCGATCATCACGGCCCGGTTTACTTGCGTTTTGGCCGCCCGAACGTACCTAACTTTACACCTGCCGATCAGCAATTTGAAATTGGAAAAGGGATTTTATTGTACGAAGGAACAGATGTAACTATAGTGGCCACAGGGCATTTGACCTGGAAAGCCATAGAAGCTGCTGAAGCTTTGGCTGAAAAAGGAATACGTGCTGAAGTAATAAATATACATACTATAAAACCACTGGACAATGAACTTATATTGAAGTCGGTTAAAAAAACAGGGTGCATAGTAAGTGCCGAAGAACACCAGATGAATGGTGGCCTGGGAGACAGTGTAGCGCAGTTATTATCCAGACATTATCCAACTCCGCAGGAATTTGTAGCGGTGAACGATAGCTTTGGTGAAAGTGGAACGCCGGATGAATTAATGAAAAAATACGGATTGGATACGCCTAATATTATTGAAGCCGCAGTAAAAGTAATGGGCCGTAAAAAATAAAAATAAATTTTTAATTAAATAAAAACAGCCATCGGAATGATGGCTGTTTTTATATATTATACGTACATTTTAGTACTTATTCGCCGGTAACAGTTGTAGTGTATGTTTTTGAGAAAAAACCACCTGAAAATTTCCAGTCAACTGTAGCTATTTTAGTTATACCTCCTTTTCTGGCTGCTGTAATAGCTCCCAAATCAGTATGTCCAAAGGTTATACCCAGAATAATTTTCCTGCTGGCTTCGCCTTTTTTATTGCCAATTGTATTGTTGGTTACCATTAAAGGGCCTGATACAGAACAAGAAGCAAACAACAATGCCGCTCCTATTACTACTAATGCATTTTTAACTATTTTCATAATTTTTTATTTAATGTGAATGAATAATTATTCTCCTGATACAATAAATTCTTTTTTAGTGAAAAAGACATAACTTGTTACTTTGATGTCAACCGCTCCGATTTTAGAAATACCTCCTTTTTTTGCAGCTTCAATAATGCCAAACTCTTTGTTGAGCATAATCCCCTGGTATTGAACACGGCTTGTATAAGGTGCTAAAGATTGAGCTTGTTGTGCAGCACCGCTAAATAAACATATTGTAGTAGAAATACCTGTTTTTTTTCCGATTGGATTGTTGGTTACAATATACGGAGTTGTAACAGCACAGGATGCAAATAAAAATGCCCCTGAAATTGCAAGTACTAAATTTTTTATTTTCATAATTCTTAATTAAATAGTTTGTTATTTTTTTTTATTCTCCTGTTACAGTTGTCTTAATAAAAGGGAAGATGAAAATAGTGGTTTTGATTTCAACAGTTCCGATTTTAGTAATTCCTCCGTTTTTCGCTGCTTTTTCTAAACTGATATCTTTATCCTTGGCAAATAAACCCAGTTTGGCTACACCTACTTTTTTTCCAACAGGGTTATCAGTAACCATGTAATTCGTAGTAACACAGGAAGTCATAAAGGTCCCGGTTAATCCGGCCAACAAGAACATTTTGATTGTTTTTTTCATATTTTTTAATTTATTTGTGCAAAACTAATGGTTTTAAATTTTACATTTGCATCGTTCAAATTAAAAATATCAACAACTATTAACATGTTACATTCAACTAATAAAATTGTAAATTATAGCTTATCAAAATGTATCTCAAAAATACTTTTTTTATTCTCTTTTTTTATTGCACTTTCATCTCAGGCACAATATGATACGGTATACGTAAACGGGGTACCTAAAATCACTAAAAAGAAAACCCCCCAGGAACTCATTGGTGCTTCTCCTTTAAAAAAGGATGATTACGTTTTAGGTATTTCTTATGGATTGCCTTTTTCCCCGCTCTGGGAATCCAGTTTGTTTGGTTTAAACTACCTGGGCTCAACAAGTTCAAGCAGATCAGTAAGTAATTTAAATCACATCTGTGGTAATGCTGATTATCAATTGAGCGATGAATTTAGTGTGGGCCTGGAATTAACTTATGCTGCAATTAATATTGAATACACCAAAAGCTATTCTGTTTACAATCCTGGCACAGGAACCAATTCGGTACACGATAGCTCTTTTAGTGCACGTTTTTCAAAACTGAGATTTTTGGTTAAAATGGGCTATCATTTTAATATAAGCGAAAAGTTCGATTTATACACTACAGGAGGATTTGGTTATAAGCAATTCAATTATGTGTCGAAGGATGCCCATCTTTCATCTACTGATTTTATGAACCAGGTGTTGCCCCTTGCCATTCGTGCTTCGGTGGGAGGAAGGTTCTTTTTTAATCCTGACCTGGCTCTGCAGGTGGAAGGTGGTATAGGCGGACCGCTGATGCAAATAGGTCTGTGTTATAAAATGCATTAAGGGCTAAACATCTTTATTATTTCCTGCAAACATAAAGCATTTCTCCTGCGGGTAACCTGTAACGGTCAACTTCTTCGGCACTTAATGTTTTGGTATAATCCTCTACAGTTACTTTGAATCCGGCAGCAGCAAGCCTGTCCTTGTAATCAAGGCCGTATAAACGCACATGGTCTTTTTGCCAGAAATGAATTTCCCGGTCTTCGGGTGTTACAATGTTTTTATCCTCGTAGGTTTTTTCGCGGCTAATGTCCTGCGGTACCTGAAAAATGCCCCAGCCGCCCGGTTTCATAACGCGGTACAATTCACGCATGCATTGCGCGTCGTCTTCAACATGCTCCAATACATGGTTGCAGAATATCACATCAAACTCATTGTCCTTAAAAGGGGCCTTGTGTAAATCCATGTGCACATCGGCAATAGGAGAATTTAAATCGGCGGTAGTGTATGTTAAGTTTTTTTGTTTGCGGAAGAGTTTGTAAAAACATTGCTCTGGTGCAATGTGCAACATTTTATGCGGTGCCGTAAAAAAATCGGTTTTGTTTTTTAAATACAACCACAACAAGCGATGCCGCTCTAAGCTCAGACTTCCCGGACACAAAACATTTTTACGTTTTGCCCGTCCCGAATAACCATAAGGTAAAAATTTACGGTAGGACTTTTCACTGATGGGATCGGTGTAACGTGATCCCTTGTAAATAATTGGAGCAACCTTACTAAACACCAAACTCAGTTGAATGAGTATTGGACGGGGTATTGTACGAAGCAGGAAATGAAACATAGGGCACAAATATACAAACAATATAAATTCGGATAAATAAAAAAGCCGCCCCTATAAAAAGGGCGACTTTCTCTCAACCACCATACTTACAAGAAATGAAAAGAGTTTAATCAATCATGATTTTCCTTGAACAGGTATAGTTGCCGGTTTTTATTTCAACCACATATAAACCGGCGGGTAAGTTATTGGTTTCAAGTTTTAACTTTTGAGAACCACTTGTGTTGTTTTGTAAAATAGTTGTTTGCATAATTTCACCTAAGGCATTGTATAAATTTATTATTGAAGACCGGACCTGATCCGATTCAAAGGCAATATTTATAAACTCTTTGGCTGGATTCGGATAAATATTCAGGGTGTTATCGATAATGTTATTATTGATGCCACTGGTGCTTGTACCCTTTACATTGATGTTGTCAACATACACCTCGTTACCATAACCATTGGTTACTTTAAACTTAACAAACACCTTGTTTTGCCCTATATAAGTATTCAGGTTAATGCTTTCTTTTCTCCATTGGCTGGCTGTTGGCGTAAATTTAGTAGTACAGGCAGGGGCAGTACCCAGCGTAGCGCCCGATTTGTTGTAAACACTGGTCCAGGTGGTGGCGCAATCGGTTGAAATAAACACTTCCAGTTGTTCAACATAAACAGTGCTGTAAGGTGCATGGGCCAGGTCAAATTCCAATACGGGTGAGGATACTACAGATAAATCTACGGCGGGTATTATTATCTCATCAAATTGCCCGGCTCCGTTGTAATTATATGCATCGTAAAACATACAGGATGTTGATGTTCCAAAACCACCGACAGTCGTATTCCTTTCCCAGGTTGTTGCACCATCCGGGTTGTTCAGCGTCCAGCCTGCGGAAGGGAAGGTACTGGCGGAGAAAGTTTCTGTTAAAGGAATTGCAGAACCCGCTGTGATGTTCGCCACAAAGGGATAGCTTTGTGTATCGTTGCCTGTATTCTGATCGGTACCACCGTTGGGAGCAGAGGTGGTAACCGTTAAGGTGTGGCTGCCCGATGTTGAAACGGTAATGGGAGAAAGAGTTGCATTGCCTGTTTGACCTGCGGCTATTGAACCCGTCCAGCTATAATTCTGAGGAGTGCCGTTGTCTATTTTATAAGAGATGGAGCAGGAGCTCAACGTTGTTTGCCCTCCGTTTTGTAAAGTAACAACAGGTGAAAAAGAAGAGGAGCAGATGATGGTGTTTTGAAACAAACTTGTTGTCGCATCTAAATTATAAATGGCTGATGGACAAACAGCATTCATTTTTGCTACAATCTGTGCTTCTGTAGGCTGCGACAATTCATATACTTTTTTATCGGAGCAGATCACATAAAGTGTTGGGAAATATGCAATGGCATACCCGGTGTTGATTTGGCTGCACTGTGGATTGGACGGATTAAAAATAGGGTAGGGTGTACCGGATACCCAATTCCCCTGGGTGTTAGTGCCGGTTCCGTTTAAATCAGCAACCGTAGTAGAGGCATCCCCTTCAATAAAAAACACCATTGCTTTTCCAGGTGATGTTGTACCGTTGGGGCCATAATGGGCATAAAAATTTTCGAGGGCATGTGAGTTGTGGTAACTAAAACAAGGGCCGCACCAGGTGGCTGAAATATCAATGACCACTGTTTTTCCCTGCGCAAGTACAGTGTATAAGTCCCACGAGGTTCCGTTCAAATCAGTTAATGTGAAGTTTGGCGCAGTGGCTCCCTGTGCAAGCTGGGCAAAACTGTTGGTAGCAAATAAACACCATCCGATAATCAGTGTAGCTATTTTTTTCATGTTGTTGAGTTTATGGTTTATTAAAATTTAAATACTGGTGATTTTGTTTCCGGTAACGTAAAATTTCTTGGTACAGCTGTTGTTTCCGTTTAACAAAAGATTGACCTGGTATTCTCCGGGCATATATTTATCCACTAAGCGATAAGTTATTTTATAGTTGCCTTCCATTTCTTCAAAAGAATCTTCAATTACATCAATGGCTTCATTACAGGCATCTGCAATATTTACCAGTACATGTGTATACCCCGAAATAATATACTGCACGGTAATAATATTTTTATTGATGTTGATTTTGGTAACAGGCCCGGGTGCTTTTGCGTTTCTGTTGGCAGGTTTTGCTGCGGCCATAATGCTGTC
Source organism: Bacteroidota bacterium (assembly GCA_023251755.1). Classification (GTDB taxonomy): domain Bacteria; phylum Bacteroidota; class Bacteroidia; order B-17B0; family Aurantibacillaceae; genus JAHEYF01. Next base: position 12,947 of record JAHEYF010000054.1, on the reverse strand, counting down.
TATAAACATAATCGGCATAATCAGCAGCCAGGATTTGAGTTGTTGTAAAGCTTCCATGGTTCTTGTTTTTAGAGGTTGATACTGTCTTGAGATGATCTTATCAACAAATCTATAACAAGCTTAAGCGGATTCCATTTCAACTTTTTTTCATATTTACTTTCGATAGGCTTAACTTTTGGGCTTTTTTTACTTAGTTAAATAACTGACAATGAATATTTTATATCGGATTTATTTTGCACTTAAATTACTTTTTAAGCATTCGTTTTGACTGAAAACCTTCTCTGTATCAAAATAGAAAAACAGGTCTTTAAAAAGAACAACGAAGTTTATTCCTTCTTTTCTTATAGCATTAACGGATAAACCATTAAACTTGTAAACTATTAAACTTACTGTATCCTCCCCTTATGAAAACCGCATCAAACGAGCTGCATGAACTTATCCATACTTTATCTGAAAAGGAAAGAAACCAGTTCAGGAAGTATTGCATGTTTAAAACAGAAGAAACTTCCAGTCATTATTTAAAATTATTTAATGAGTATACCAAACAGGTTGAACCGGATGAACAACAAATAAAACAGCGCCTTCAACTAGAAAATTTTGCACGGGTAAAAAATTACCTCTACCAACAGGTGCTCAGTTTTATTGCCGACAATGAAAGCACTTCAACCGATAAGGAGATATACAATATGCTGGTTGTTGCCGATGATTTATTAAACCGGTCGATGTTTAAACAGGGCCTTACGGTTTTAAACAAGGCAGCTCAAATCGCTTCAGACCTGGATTTACATTTCATCCTGTTGATCATCAACGAAAAAAAGATGCAAATGCAAAACTACGGCTCCTATATACATCAGCTGAATGAGCGTATTCAGTACCACGAGCATGGTTATAAATCAATAATTGAAAAGATTCACAATGAGCATCATTATGTAAGTTACGGGCTAAAATTAAAAGTATACAGCCTTCAACAGGATGTTTTAAAACATACAGAGGAAAGCCTGAAGGAACTAAAGGCATTGGTTGAACCGGAATTAGAAAAAGGAGAGGGATCTCCGGCTACTTTCAGGGCTAAAAATTATTTTCACATCAGCGCAGGTTTTTATTACCAACAGATAAACCAACCTGAACGGGCATTGGTTCATTTTTTAAAATGCCTGGATTTATTCAACGAAAAAGAAGGCTACAAAATATATTATTACCGCCATTATACCACTGTACTCAACAATTTATTGTTTTGTTACGCCTACAATAAACAATACAATGAAATTAAGAAGGTGCTGGATACCTTAAAGAAAATAAAAACTAAAAATAAATTTCACCAGCTAACCGTTTTGCAAACCATCGCCCTGTATGAAACCTATTATTTGAAAAATGTTAAGATCCCTGACCGGAAAAAAAGGTTAAAAGAAATTGAAAAGAAAATTGTACCCTGTTTAAACTTGTTTCAGCCACATTATTCAATACAAATTATCTATCATTTTTCCCTTAATTATTTTATTGATTCGGATTGTAAAAAAGCTATTGAATGGCTGAATAAATTGGACGAATATGAAAACAAATCGGTTTTAAAGAGTTTATTGTGCACAATAAAAATTTACAAACTCATTGTTTATTATGAGCTGGGTAAAGTAGATTATTTAGAATACGCAATACCGAATACTTACCGTTATTTATTAAAACAAAAGCAGTATAACAAACTCGATAAATTAATACTATCTGCATTAAAGAAGCTGATCTTCAGTCCCACCATTAAAAAACAAAAAGAAATTTTATCGGCCCTTTACACAGAGCTTTTATCCCTGAAAAATGACCCGCTGGAAAAACAGGTGTTCGAGGTATTTTATTTTTTGGAATGGGTGGAGAGTAAGTTATAAGGTTAAGTGTTGCCACGAATGCACGAATAAAATCTTTCGTAGTTCAATAGTGCACAAAAAAGCCCCGGCTTCAACCGGGGCTTCTTCAATCAGATTAATCTTCTTTTTTCTTTTTTGTTATTTTTGGTTTTATAATATTCACTACGATGTCTTTTTTATCTTTATCGTAATCCACTTCTATTATATCACCTTCATTCAACGTAGTTTTAATGATTTCTTCAGCCAATGGATCTTCAACATACTTTTGAATGGCACGTTTTAAAGGGCGGGCGCCGTACTGGGCATCGTAACCTTTTTCTTCAATAAAGTCTTTGGCTACAGCCGTTAATTTTACCGAGTAACCAAGGCTGATCAAACGTCCGTAAAGTTTATCCAGTTCAATGTCAATAATTTTATGGATGTCTTCTTTACTTAAGGAGTTGAACATAATTACATCGTCGATACGGTTCAGGAACTCAGGAGCAAATGCTTTTTTCAGGGCATTCTCCACAATTCCTTTTGAGTTGTCGTCTACATTGTCTTTTTTAGCAGTTGTACCAAAACCAACCCCTTGTCCGAAATCTTTTAACTGACGGGCACCAATATTGGAAGTCATAATAATAATGGTGTTTTTGAAATCGATTTTACGGCCTAAACTATCCGTTAAAATACCATCGTCCAGCACTTGCAACAACATATTAAATACATCCGGATGTGCTTTTTCAATTTCATCCAACAGCACAACAGAGTAGGGGCGGCGGCGTACTTTTTCGGTCAACTGTCCGCCTTCTTCATAACCCACATATCCCGGAGGCGCTCCGATTAAACGGGTTACCGCAAATTTCTCCATGTATTCACTCATATCAATACGAATGAGGGCATCGTCGTTGTCGAACAATTGTTTTGAAAGTATTTTGGCCAATTGTGTTTTACCAACACCTGTAGGGCCAAGGAAAATAAAGGAACCAATGGGTTTGTTCGGGTCTTTTAATCCGGCGCGGTTGCGCTGAATGGCTTTCACCACTTTGGCAACGGCTTCATCCTGGCCAATTACTTTGCCTTTCAGTTCTTCGCCCATTTTAACCAGTTTGTTGGTTTCATTTTGCGAAATACGCTGAACAGGAACGCCCGTCATCATAGCCACTACTTCGGCCACATTGTCTTCACTTACAACAACCCTGTTCGATTTGGTTTCTTCTTCCCAAATCTTTTTAGCGGCTTCTAACTGGTTTTGCAATTGTTTTTCAACATCGCGCAGCTTGGCTGCTTCTTCATATTTTTGTGAACGGACAACTTTATTTTTTTCTTCTTTTATATCCTCAATTTTTTGTTCTATTTCAAGGATGTTTTTCGGAACGTGGATATTGGTAATGTGAACACGCGAACCGGCTTCATCCAATGCGTCAATGGCCTTGTCCGGCAAATGACGGTCGGTAATGTAACGGGAAGTTAAAGTAACACAGGCTTTCAGCGCTTCATCCGTATACGATACATTGTGATGGTCTTCGTATTTGGATTTAATATTGTTTAAGATCTGAAGTGTTTCTTCAGCAGTAGTAGGTTCAACAATTACTTTTTGGAAACGGCGCTCCAGGGCTCCGTCCTTTTCAATGTACTGACGGTACTCATCCAATGTGGTTGCACCAATACATTGTATTTCGCCACGGGCCAGGGCAGGTTTAAACATATTGCTGGCGTCTAACGATCCGCTGGCTCCACCGGCGCCAATAATGGTATGTATCTCGTCAATAAATAAAATCACATCCGGCGATTTCTCCAGCTCATTCATTACAGCCTTCATCCTTTCTTCAAACTGACCCCGGTATTTTGTACCGGCCACAAGCGAAGCCAGGTCAAGGGTAACTACACGTTTTCCAAATAATACCCTCGAAACTTTGCGCTGAATAATTCTCAAGGCCAGGCCTTCTGCGATGGCACTTTTACCAACACCCGGTTCACCAATTAAAATTGGGTTGTTCTTTTTACGGCGGGAAAGTATTTGCGAAACACGTTCAATTTCTTTTTCACGGCCAACAATCGGGTCTAATTTTCCATCTTCGGCAGCTTTGGTCAGGTCGCGGCCAAAATTATCCAATACAGGGGTTTTCGATTTATTTTCCTGCCCCTTTTTTTGCTGGGAGGCGCCGGCGGCACCAAAATTAGCGCTGTCATCCGAATCATCGTCATCGGATGTAGCACGTTCCATCCTTGGGTCTTCTGTTGGATTTTTCAGCGAATTTTCCAATTCACTTCTGGTGGCGTCGTAATCAACACCAAAACGTTGTAGGGATTTAGTAGCCACGTTGTCGTTGTCTTTTAAAATACATAATAATAAATGCTCGGTGCCTATTTCATTTGATTTGAATGTTTTGGCTTCGAGGTAGGTTAGTTTTAAGGCTTTTTCGGCTTGTTTAAGTAAAGGGATATTGGCTAAGTTGCTTACTTTGCGGGTGGTTACAGCAATCGATTGTTCAATGTGCTTACGAAGTTCGGGTAAATTAACCCCCATTTTTTTCATCAATTTAATCCCCAAACCATCGCCGTCACGGATCATTCCCAATAACAAATGCTCAGGCCCAATATAGTCGTGCCCCAGGCGCAAAGCTTCTTCGCGGCTGTACGTAATAACGTCCTTTACCCGGGGTGAAAATTTAGCTTCCATAAATATAATAGCTTTTAAAATGAATACTGATTTCGAACTAATTTACATAATTAATGCCAAATGTAAAAGTACTATTTAATAAACGCCTGATTTTCGTGTAAAATCGTTTTTTTCAACAAAGAATTTGTTAATAAGTATCTGCTTGCAATCATAGATTTTTCGGTATTTTCGGTGCTCTTTAAACGATTTGTAAATTGCTTTTTTGAGGGGTTTTTACTGCTGATATTTGTCCCTGTCAGAATAGCAGTAAAATTTAGTCAGTTTGTGTAATAAATTTAAAATTGAATATTAGTTATGGCTGAAGGAGAAAAAATTATTCCTATTAACATTGAAGAAGAAATGAAAACGGCTTACATCGATTATTCGATGTCGGTTATTGTTTCGCGTGCCCTGCCTGATGTGCGGGATGGCCTGAAACCCGTTCACCGCCGCGTGTTGTATGGTATGCTGGAGTTGGGAGTAATGCACAACCGCCCTTATAAAAAGTCTGCCCGTATTGTGGGGGAAGTCCTCGGTAAATACCACCCGCATGGTGACACCAGTGTTTATGATACCATGGTGCGTATGGCCCAGGACTGGAGTCTGCGTTATCCCTTAGTGGATGGCCAGGGGAACTACGGTTCCATGGATGGTGATCCTCCTGCTGCAATGCGTTACACCGAAGCCCGTTTAAGAAAGATTGCCGAAGAAATGCTCGGCGATATAGAAAAAGACACGGTGGATTTTCGCCCGAACTTTGACGACTCCTTAGAAGAGCCTACCGTACTTCCGACAAAAATACCGAACCTGCTTGTTAACGGTGCATCAGGTATTGCCGTGGGTATGGCCACCAATATGGCGCCCCACAACCTTTCGGAAATATGCGACGCCTGCATGGCTTATATTGAAAATAAGGACATTGATGTGGCCGGTTTGATGCAGCATGTGAAGGCGCCTGATTTTCCTACAGGAGGAACAATTTATGGTTTTGCCGGGGTGAAAGAAGCTTTGGAAACAGGGCGTGGAAGAATTGTTTTGCGCGCCAAATCCAATATTGAAACTTACAAAGACAGGGAACGGATTATCGTAAACGAAATTCCTTACCAGTTGAACAAGTCGGAGATGATTAAAAAAACCGCCGACTTAATCAATGAAAAAAAATTAGAGGGGATCAGCGAAATACGCGATGAGAGTGACCGCGACGGAATGCGCATTGTTTATGAATTAAAACGCGATGCCATATCGAACGTTGTATTAAATAATTTATACAAATACACCGCTTTACAAACTTCCTTTTCGGTGAACAACATTGCCCTGGTTAAAGGCCGGCCAATGATGCTGAACTTACGCGACCAGATACATTATTTTATTGAACACCGCCACGATGTGGTTATACGCCGCACCAAGTTTGAACTGGCCCAGGCCGAAAAACGTGCGCACATTTTAGAGGGTTTATTAATTGCCCTTGATAACTTAGACGAAGTGATCCGCATCATCCGCGAATCAGAATCGCCGGATAGTGCCCGTGAAGAATTAATGACGAAATTCAGTTTGTCTGAAGTGCAGTCGCGTGCCATATTGGATATGCGCTTGCGTGCCTTAACCGGATTAGAAAGAGATAAACTGAAAGAGGAATTTGCTGAATTAATGAAATTGATCAACCACCTGCGGGATGTGTTAGCCAACGAACCTTTAAGGTTGAATATAATTAAAGAGGAATTAATTGAAGTAAAAGAAAAATACGGTGATGGCCGCAAAACCGACATCGTATACGCGGGAGATGATTTCAGGATGGAAGACATGATTGCCGATGAAAATGTGGTGATCACTATTTCGCGCATGGGCTATATTAAACGCACCAGTCTGAACGAGTACAAAGCGCAAAACAGGGGAGGCAAAGGATCGAAAGGTTCCGCCACCCGCGATGAAGACTTTATAGAATACATGTTTATTGCTTCTACGCACAATTACCTGTTGCTGTTTACTGAAAAAGGACAGGTGTTCTGGCTCAGGGCTTACGAAGTGCCCGAAGGAAACAAACAAAGCAAGGGCCGTGCCATCCAGAATTTATTAAACATTCCACAGGACGATAAAGTAAAAGCATTTATTAATGTAAAAAGTCTGTCGGACGAAGAATACATCAACAACAACTTTATTATACTTTGTACCAAAAACGGGATCATTAAAAAAACTTCGCTTGAAGCTTATACCCGCCCAAGAGCCAATGGTATCAATGCCATTACCGTTCGTGAAGGCGATCAGTTGTTAAACGCTGCCTTTACCGATGGTAAAAATGAAATAATGATTGCGACCAAATTGGGTAAAGTGTGCCGTTTTAATGAAGCCAAAGTCCGCCCAATGGGCAGAAATGCTTCGGGTGTAATTGGTATTGATTTGAACGATGAAGAAGGTGGCAACAACGAAGTTATCGGAATGATTTGCCTGAGTGACCCGCAGGCCAATGTACTGGTGGTATCGGAAAAAGGTTATGGAAAACGTTCGGATATTGAGGAATACCGTGTTACCAACCGTGGTGGAAAAGGGGTAAAAACCATTAACATCACCGAAAAAACAGGGAACTTAGTTTCCATTAAATCGGTGAGCGATGCCAACGACTTAATGATTATCACTAAAAATGGAATCACCATTCGTTTAAACATTGCCGGTTTAAGGTTGATGGGCCGTGCCACACAAGGTGTTCGCTTAATCAACATTTCAGAATCGGATGAGATTGCAGCGGTAACCAAAGTAGATCATGAAGACGAGGCTGAAGAAAACAACCCGGAGAATAATCAGGAGAATTATGGAAATCCGGAGGCAGATGCGTCTGAAAATACAGAGAACTAATTAAGTTAAAAGTAATAAGTCAAAATTTAAAAGACCGAATATATCGTATGAAAAAGCAATTATTCATATTGGCCATAGCAGCCCTGCCAATTGTAACACTGGCACAATCCGCCAAACGTCAGACCGCCTGGAGAAATTTAGATGATTACAACAGCAGCAAAGACGTTTCTTCCTTAATGAAAGCCAAAGAAGCCATTGACCTGGCCACTGCTCATGCCGACACCAAAGACCAGGCAAAAACCTGGCTGTACCGCGCGCAGATTTATTATTGCCTGTTCCAGCACAATTTAAAAACAGAACAGGATAAACTAAGCACCGTTAGCGACAAAGGCGAAAAAGTGGAACTGGCTTACGGAAACGTTTCCACAGCCGAATATGAAGAAGCCGGGAAATCGGTTGAACAATTGCAAAAATTAGACAAAGACAAGGTGTATCAGCAGGAGTTGGGGGTACTTGGATTTCAGATGATGCAGGATGTAAACAACCTGGCCATCGGGAAATTTAAAACAAAAAAATACGAGGAAGCTGTTGAATATTTTAATGCTTCTTATGATGTTACCAAAGGCATTATGGGAAAAAAGGACACCAACTCTTTATACAATTGTGTGATTGCCGCACAAAAAGCAAATAACAATGAAATGGTGAAAACCTATTCGCAAAAAATGATTGACGAAAAAGTAGCCAACTCCTATTCTTATATTAGTCTTGTTGAAGTGAAATTGGCTTTAAAAGATACCGCCGGGGCATTGCAAAGCCTGAAACAGGGAAGGGTGGCTTTTCCGAACGATACCCATTTAATGAACCGCGAAACTGAGTTTTATTTACAACAGGGCAAACAACAGGAGGCCCTGGACAACTTAAACAAAGCCATTGAAAAAGACCCGACAAACGGGCAATTGTACCTGGTTCGTGGAAATGTGTTTGACAACCTGGCCAATCCTAAAGATGGTAAAACAGACAAAGACAAACCCAAAAATTATGAAGAATTAATGGGGAAAGCCGAAGTGGATTATAAAAAAGCAACCGAGGCCCTGCCCACCAACTTTGATGTGTGGTACAACTTAGGCGCGCTGTACAACAACTGGGGAGGATATTACCAAAACAAAGCCGCTTCAACCGATTTAACCAAGGCCAAAGAATTAGAAGCAAAAGCGCAGGACTTACTAAAAAAAGCCGTTCCAGCCCTGGAAAAAGGATTGGAATTAAACGCGAACGATAAAGGAACCATGTATGCTTTGCGCAAATTATACCTGCTGACCAACCAACCGGCAAAGGCTGAAGAAATGAACAAAAGAATAAAGAAATAATAATTGGTAAACGCTATAAACTTAATGGGAGGGACAATGTTCCTCCTTTTTTATGTGCTGTTGGGTTTGTAATCCACAAAAAAATTGATCCAAACCGCCCTGGCCGTTCTAAAAACTATTGGAAAAAGGCCAATGATAATAGTCAGCAGAAAAAATAAATGCGGAAGTATTTCCCATCCCCAAAAGTAAAAAACTGTAAAGTGTACGATTACAGCAATTACTGTTGTAAGGGCATGGCTGATCATCATAGCCCCGTAATAAAAACCGGTTTCCCGAACAAAGTCTTCACCACAAACCGGGCATTTTTCGGGCATTTTGTCTAACATTTTTAAACGGTAAGGGTTGGGGTTTAAAAATAAATTACCTTCCTGGCAGCGTGGGCATTTGTACCGCAAAACACTATAAAGCTTTTTGCCTTTTGCAAAAGGGTGAAAGGAGTGCAGGTTTTTGGAAATTATTTTTTCAGGACTGTTCAATAAACCAAAGGTATCAATTGTTCTTTCGATCACAAATTATTACCCAGCTCGTAACATCATTTATTGTTATTTCTTTTAAGGTGTACTGCTTAAAAACAGCTGTAATGGATTGAATTAATTCCAGTGTATAGGCCTTGTTTTTTTCTGTGTTCACAAATCTGTTAAAGCAGACCAGTCCGTTTTTCGACAGGTTTTTTTCGATGGCTTCCATAATAATTTTTTCAGAAAAACGGGGCGGGGTGTAATCATCTACAAATAAATCAACCACAATTAAATCATAACTATCCTTGTGCTTTAGTATAAAATCGTAGGCGTCAGCATGGTGTACAGTCAGGTTTTTTATTTTCTCCGTACTGAAATATTTTTTACCCAATTCAATGACCACTTCGTCAAAATCAACCCCAATAATTTTAGAACCGGTACAGGATTTTTCAATTAAGGAAGCTACGTTGCCAACACCAAAACCTAAAATCAAAGCTTTGTTCACTTTTCGTTTCGTTAATTCGATCTGCTTGAAGGTTCGTTCAAATATCTCACCAAGTGAACCGTAGGAATAATTTACCTTGTCGGTGTTGAGTACAAGTTTACCGCTTTCCAATGTTACTTCAAGAATAGGGGTGACTTTTCCGCTTTGTTGTTCAATACGGTAGGGGACCAGGTAACTAAGGAATTTTTTTAGAAAAAAAAACTTATCGTTAATCGGATTCATTTGAATGAAATTCAGCCAATGTATAAATTGTATTGATACAAGGCTTAAGATAATTCAGGTGAAAGCTGATTTATGACATAATATAGGCAGTAATGCCAATTATTTTACTTAACATAATGTTAATTATAGATAATTTAATAATAAGGATATAGGTATAACTTGGGGATTTTTGCTTTAATAAAACGTACCGTAATCCCTTTTTGGCTTTTGGCTTATTACTTTTGGCTTTAACTAAAACTCCGATTTTAAATGGAATTCAATCTCCGGAAACTTTTCCTGGGCCATTTGTAACAGCCAGGCCGATTCGGCAAGGAACACTAATTTTCCTTCTTTGTCCATGGCAATGTGCTGAGACCTGTCCTGTACAAAAGAATCTAGTTTGCTTTTGTTTTCTGATGAAATCCAGAGAGCTTTGTGTAGGCTCACCTGGTCAAAACTACAGGAAGCGTTGTATTCGCTTTTTAAACGGTGTTGTATCACTTCAAATTGTAAAGCCCCAACAGTTCCTAATATCTTACGGCCATCCACTTTTTTGGTAAACAATTGTGCTACGCCCTCATCCGTTAGCTGCTCCAATCCTTTTTGCAACTGTTTGGTTTTCATTGGATCAAGATTAGTTACATAACGGAACAATTCAGGTGAAAAACTGGGAATTCCTTTAAAATTCATTTTTTCACCTTCGGTAATGGTGTCTGCTATTTTAAAGGTGCCCGAATCGTATAAACCAATAATATCACCAGGATAAGCTTCATCAATCACCGATTTATCCTGGGCCATAAAGGCCGTTGGGTTGCTAAACCGAACTTCCTTTCCATCCCTTACATGGTAATAATATTTATTTCGCTCAAATTTACCTGAGCAGATGCGCAAAAATGCAATCCTGTCGCGGTGTTTGGGGTCGAGGTTGGCGTGAATCTTAAAAACAAAGCCACTAAAAATGTCATCAGTCGGATGAACAACTTTTGTATCGGTTTCCCGGTCGCGTGGAACAGGTGCAATTTCAATAAAACAATCCAGCAATTCACGAACCCCGAAATTATTAACGGCACTACCAAAAAATACCGGTGATATGTGGCCATCTAAATAATCTTCTTTGGTAAATTCATGGTACACCCCTTCAATCAGTTCAATATCGTTCCTGAGTTTTTTTGTATTGTCTTCTCCGATGTATTTCTCCAGTTCACCATCGTTCAGGCTTTTAATTTCAATTGAATCGGCAATGGTTTGTTTATCTTCCCCACGGAATAAATTCAGGGATTGTTCGTATAAATTGTACACACCTTTAAAGGTTTTTCCAATCCCTATGGGCCAGCTCAGGGGCCTTACTTTTATTTTGAGTTCTTTTTCAATTTCATCCAATAAATCAAAAGCATCCTGCCCTTCCCTGTCCATTTTATTGATAAAAACAATCACCGGGGTTTTCCGCATACGGCAAACTTCTAATAATTTCCGGGTCTGCGGCTCCACCCCTTTTACACAGTCAATCAGCATAATTACACTATCAACCGCAGTAAGCGTACGATAGGTATCTTCTGCAAAATCTTCGTGACCGGGAGTATCGAGAATGTTTATTTTTTTGCCTTTGTATTCAAAAGCCATCACCGAAGTAGCCACTGAAATTCCCCGTTGGCGCTCAATTTCCATAAAATCGGAAGTGGTGTGTTTTTTTATTTTATTAGATTTTACAGCCCCTGCACTTTGAATAGCCCCACCGAATAAAAGTAATTTTTCGGTTAAAGTGGTCTTCCCTGCATCGGGATGGGCAATAATACCAAAGGTGCGCCGGCGGTTAATTTCTTCTAAAAAAGTCATATACAAACAAAAATTGAGGGGGCAAAAATACGAAAAGGCATTGAATTACTTGTTATAAGCCCTGAGCTATTCTTTGATCAGAAGTCGTAATCTTTTGTTATTTTCGCAAGGCAAAATTTATGAGTATTCTTTCAGCGGGCGACTGTTGATGCGTCAATTAAAATATTTAAATGAAAACAAGTAAAAAAATCCGAAATAAAATTTTCGCCCTCATCAATCCCGGAAAAAAGGTTTACTGTTTGTATTGCAAAAAAACCTACCGTAAATTTTTACACGAAGGCGTAAAGGCCAAAGTGTTTAAAACATACACTGTTGCCGGTGGGGGCTATAAAAAAAATGTGCAATGTCCCAATTGTTATTCTGTAGACAGGTCGAGGTTGCTCTATTTATTTTTTCAGTTAAGGACGGAAGTCTTTCAAAAGAAAACCCATATTTTACATATTTCGCCCAACAAAGAAATAGCCAAAGTGCTGTGTGAAGGAAAAACCATTAGCCATGTATGTGGTACAATTGAACCCGAACAATACATGGAGTTTAATCCAGTATACTTAGATGTACAAAAAATTGGTTTTGAAGACCATACTTTTGATGTATTAATTTGTTGCCATGTGATTGAACACGTTGACCACGATGATGTGGCCATGCGGGAAATACACCGGGTACTTAAACCCGGGGGCTTTGCAATCTTACAGGTTCCCCTGGCTCTGAACTTAGAAAAAACACTGGAAGACAAAACCTTAAAAACCGATAAAGAAAGAAAAAGGGCTTTTGGTCAGGTTGATCACAATCGTTTGTATGGCCTCGATTATTTTGATAAGCTTAAAAATGCGGGTTTCAGGGTAGTCCGGGACAATCCCTTTCAGAACAAGTGGTTAAGCAAAGAAGAGCTGGAAAGACATCGCTTAGATCCGATTGAAGATGTTATTATTGCTTACAAAGATCAGGCCTGAGTTCCTTGAATTTTAAAATTTGAACCCAGCTTACTCACTCTCATTTTCTTCTTCTCCTTTGTTATTTACACTCGTTTGGCCGTCAAGCGCCTGTAATATTTTATAGGTCTGATACACCGAACTGTTTAACCTGTTGCTTAACACCACAATGGTTGTGCTGTCCTGTATCCTGCGCTGCAAGGCGGTACGATAACCGTGCCACCAGCCGTTGTGAAAAACCATTTTTTCGGGCAAGGCATAATTTTTCATCCGCCAGCCGTATCCGTAATTGTGTGTTTTTATTTCCGGGCTGTAAGGTTGTATCGCCAGGTCGAGCCACTGCTTCGAAATGAGTTTGCCTGTAAAATAAGCC
>JAHEYF010000053.1:18593-30309 GCA_023251755.1 Bacteroidota bacterium | reverse complement strand
TTGATACACTATGACCATTTACTCGTTGAAAATCCATTCAACAAAGGTAAATCATTTTTAGAAGCTGAAAGCGACATGCACTAAAGTGCATAGTTTTAACTATTTTTGAGACCAATAAAATTTTATTCATGATTACTTCATCAGTTATCATCAGGGATATTTCTTTCTTTGCCATGTTGTTATGTATGAAGATTGACCGCAATTTATGGGTATAAAAATAATGCTGTTTGTTTCAATACCTTCCCGTAAAAGCCCCAAAATTTAGTGCAGTTAAAAACAATCCTTATTTCTCGTGTCAGTTTAATTGTTCAAGCCGCTTTTTCCTTATCTAATTCATTATCAGCGGCAATTATAAATAGCGGCCCAATTACTGCATAATAATTTCACTTGTTTACCGTTAACTCAATATTTGTCCCCGGCGCGAATTGTTTTGTTTTACAGAATTCCACAGCCTGGCAGACAAATCCCCGAAAGACTGAGCCGTAGAACCGATTCATCCCGGTTTAATTTAATCGATTTGGTCAAAAAATCAAAAAAGCCCGTTTTCGTCGAAACTGCGGTAAAAAGACGCTGAAAGTTTGCTATTTTTGCTGTTTGCGAAAACCGGTTCAACTTTAAAGAATGGTATTCATTCAAAGTTCTATAGTTTATACGTTCTTATGTTTAATCGTTTGTGTTAACTGTTAAACTAAAAAACAACTGAACTTATAAACGAAATACACCTGGTAGGTCAAAACGAATAAACAATTAAACGGATAAACAAATGAACAAGGCAAAAAGATACATCCTAAACTACAAAAAGCTTCAGAAAAAAATGAAAGCTTTTTCGATGATGGACATCATGGTGGCTATGGTAATCATCGGTATCTTAGTATCGATGGCCCTGCCCGACAACACCTCCTTAATTGCCGAAGCTAAAATGATGGAAGCCCAGAACCAGTTGAAGCACGTGGTTACCCTCGAAAAATTGTTTCAGGGGAAATATTCAAAATACTCCGGCGATTTAAAAGAAATCCGTTTCAATGCCCCTACCCTTATCAGCGAAGGCGGTAACGCCAATTATAAAATTGAAATTGTGGAAGCAACGGTGAATGGTTTCAAAGCCAAAGCAACTTCTATCAGCGATTTTGATGCCGACGGGGTTTTTAATGTGTGGGAAATAACACAGGACGATAAATTAATTGAAACCGTACAGGATTAATGGAGTGGATAATGGACGGATTGATCGGGCTTGTTTCGGGCCAGGTGATATACCAGGATTTTAAAAGCCGTACGGGTAGCATATACGCGCTGCTGATACTGGCTGTGCTGGCTTGTATCATGGCTTTTAACCACAGCCCCGCTTTTCCCGTCTTAAAATATTTTAGTTTTAATATTTCGTTTTTAGCCCTGGTCGGAATTACACAATACATATTGATCTACTTTAAAAAAAATAAAAACCTCAACCCCATAAATAAAGTGATCGGCTTGTTCGATGTACTTTACCTCCTGATTTTATGTACCTGTTTCTCTCCAAGGAATTTTCTATTCTTTATCATCTTCACTGCATTATTGGGTTGTATACATGGTTTTATTTACCAGTTCAGACTAAAAAGAAAAACTGTATTTATACCTTTTGCTGCTTATTTGGCCATCGGACATATCCTTTTTATTGGAATTAAATACATTACAGGAACAAGCCTCTACAACGATTTGTTAATCAGGAATCTATTTGCATAAATGAGCGGAACGGAAAACATACAGATAGGCCTTGATAAATTAAACCTGCTGAACCCGGAGCAGGCCTGGGGCTATTGCATTTTACCAAAGGGCCTGAACAATGATGTATTAGAACTATACGCCGATGAAAGCAAAGCGGAAAATGGTTTAAAAGAAGAGCTGGAAATTGTGCTGGGCCGCAAGGTGCAATTGCAAAGCATTCCGGGCAAACTCATTCAAAAAGGACTGAACCAGTACTACCGCAAAAAACACCAGCACACAGGCTACACTAAATCTGCGGAATTGAATGCTTCTTCGCCCGAAGGCTTCCTGAATAAAATAATAGTTGAAGCCCGCGAACTGGGAAGCAGTGATATTCACTTTGAAGTGTACGAAGGCAGTTGCCGTGTGCGGATTCGCATTGACGGACAATTGGTAGAGAAATATAAAATAAGCAAAGAGGATTACGAAATACTGATCAATAAAATTAAAATCGAATCGAACTTATTGATTGAGCAGCGACGTATGCCACAGGATGGGAAAATCCAGTTCCACTCCGGTTCTTATAAATTCGACATTCGTGTTTCAACCATTCCCATCCGCAACGAAAGTGAAAAAGCGGTGTTAAGGATATTGGACTCGGATGCTTCTCATTTAAGCATCGAAGACCTTGGCTTTAACGAAAAGGATTTAGAAAATTACATCATAGGTATTAAAAAAACACAGGGCATGGTGCTCATCAGCGGTCCTACAGGCTCAGGTAAAACAACCACGCTTTACTCTACCTTAAAAGTACTGAACCAAACCACCCGCAACATCCTTACCATTGAAGACCCTATTGAATATACGCTGGGCGGTATTAACCAGGTGCAGTTGAATGAAAACATCGGACTCAACTTCACCAAGGTATTGAAAAGTTTTTTGCGCCAGGACCCCGATGTGATTATGGTGGGTGAGATACGCGACAGGGACACAGCGGAAACGGCAATGCGGGCTTCTTTAACCGGACACTTAATTTTATCGAC
Source organism: Bacteroidota bacterium (assembly GCA_023251755.1). Taxonomy (GTDB): domain Bacteria; phylum Bacteroidota; class Bacteroidia; order B-17B0; family Aurantibacillaceae; genus JAHEYF01. The sequence continues at coordinate 27,586 of JAHEYF010000053.1, read as the reverse complement.
CATACACACCAACTCGGCCTGGGGAATTGTATCGCGCTTAATTGACATGGGTATTCCGGCTTACCAGATTGCAGCCACTTTAAACACAGCAGTAGCACAACGCTTAGTAAAATGCCTTTGTGTGGAATGCAAAAAACAACAGGACTTCGACCCTAAAAATTACCCCAAAGGTTTTGAAGCACCTTACGCGGTGAGTAAACAAAGTATACCCGGTGGCTGTGAATATTGTTTTTATACAGGCTACAAAGGCCGTAAAGCCATATACGAAGTAATACCTGTGGATGCTTATTTAGCTGCCGAAATAAAAAATCAAAATTTTAGTGTAGACGATTATTTAAAAAAATTGGGTGTTAAAACCTTAAAAGAAAACGCCTTTGAATTGTTTGCCAACGGCGATACGTCTATAGATGAGATTTACCCGGTATTGTTGAACAACTAATTAAATAAAAAGTAAGAAGTCAAAAGTTAAAAACCAGGGGCCAAAAGAATGATGTCGGTTACGTGTAATTCCCTGGCGACCTTGCATGAAATTAAAAGAATTTTGTTTTTATGAAAAGAAAAATTAAATATTGCCTTGTCTGCCTGCTGCTTGTGTTGTCGGTGATGCACAGTGCTGCCCAGGATTCGCTGCGGGTGGCAAACATTGAACAGAAGCTAAAGAGCCTGGTCAAAACCAATCCCGGCCTGGCCGAAAAAGTAGACTATTCACTGAGTGGTTCTTCGGTACAGGATTTAATTACGGGCTTAGCCACCATGCACAGTTTAAATGTTACTGTAGACCCGGGGATTAATATCAAAGTCAACCAGAATTTTTCGAATGTTAGTGTGTCCGAAGTCTTCCTGTTTTTATGCAAACAATACAACATCGATATTGCTTTTACAGGCTCCATCATGTCCTTTAGCAACCTCCCTCCTGCCCCGGCGGAAGTAAAAAAAGTGGTTCCAAAAGAATTAAAAATTTCGTTTAACAAAACAGACAATACAGTCAGCTTTGATTTAAAAAACGACACCTTGTTAGCCGTGTGTAAAGAAATAACCCGCCTCACCGGAAAAAACATTGTGATTGCCCCTGAAATAACTTATAAGTCCATCACGTCTTATATACAGGCATTGCCCCTGAACGAAGCCTTAGACAAAATGGCTTTTGGGAATGATTTAAAAATTACCTCCACCGATAAAAACAATTCCTTTATAATTGACAAGGAAGAAAAGGAAGCAAAAAATGCTAAAAATAATTCCGGCACATCGGGCAGCAATGGCGGAACCACGCCCAACTCACTTTCCATCAATATGGATTCTCCCGACAAGGTAACGTTAAATGCAATGAATTCCCCCATCTCAGAAATCCTGTCGACCGTAACCAATAAGATGAACAAAAGTTATTACCTGTTTACGGAATTAAAAGGCAATATTTCCTTATCGGTTCAAAACGCCGACTACGACCAGTTTTTAACCAAACTGTTCAACGGAACAGATTATACCTTCAAAAAAGATTCGGGCACTTACCTGATCGGTACACGAAAGCTTGAAGGTTTGCGTGCAACTAAAATGTACGCCTTTAAATACCGCACCACCGATAAAGTGTTGGACATTATTCCCGGCGAATTAAAAAAAGATGTGGAACTCTACATCTATCCCGAACAAAACGCTATCATCATGTCGGGTTCACAACCCCGCATTGAAGAAATATACGCCCTGTTACTGAACATAGACAAAGTGGTGCCCGTTATCTCCATCGATGTAATTATATTCGATGTAACCGATCAGCGAAATGTATCAACCGGCTTAACGGCCGGCCTGGGCAAATCACCCGCCAATCCTTCTACCGGTGGCATTGACCCCAAAACCGGCTTAACACTCAACATTGGCTCCAATGCCCTGAACGAATTAATTGCAGGCATCAACGGCATCAGCTCCCTGAATCTGGGTTTCCTTACCCCCAATTTTTACCTGAATTTAATTGCACTGGAATCCAAGAGTTACCTCAAAATAAGGTCTACCCCTAAAATAGCAACACTCAATGGCAATGAAGCCAAACTAAGTATTGGTAAAACCGAATATTACTCTGAAACCACCACCACATTGCAAGGTTCGGTTACAACCACCTCTCAATCGCAAACCGTGTATAAACCACTTACCGCTGATTTATCGGTAACCATTACCCCGGTTATTTCGGCCGATGAACACGTAACCTTGGATATCAAAGTCAAAACATCTTCCTTCACCCAGCGTGTTGGCACCAATGGTCCTTTCGGAAGTATAAACAGGGATTTCAGTTCAAAAATAAGGGTAAAGAACAGCGAAACAATTATTCTGGGAGGTTTGGAAGAATATGAAGACGGGCAGACTTCTTCGGGTGTTCCTTTTCTCGCAAAAATACCGGTCATCAAATGGTTTTTCAGCAGCCGCATTAAAAACAAAAAGAAAAACAAACTTGTAATTTTAGTTAAACCCACAGTGATCTATTAAAATGAAAGGGTCTTTTCAAATAGACATATTAACTAAAAACACTGCGCTGGGAGTAGAATGTACACTCTCAGACGAGCATGATTTTCGTTTTCGTTTATGTGAGCTGTTGGAGAAAAAGAAAAAATTAGAACTCAAACGTTGTACTGAATTTGCAGCCAACGAACAGGAATTAAAACAACACATTAAGTCAGAAACCCCCATCAATATTATTATTCAGGGCAGGGGCGTGATTTCTAAAAAAGTAAACGCCGGCGCCGGAGAAGATGATGCAGCGGTGTTGAACAAATGCCTGCCCGGCTCTGCCGCTGATGATTTTTACCTGCAACGTTCGCAAATTGACGAAGACACGACTTACGTTTCCATTGTCCGCAAAAACAGTGTAAAACACATCATTGATTTTTTTGCAAAAAATAAAATATTAGTAGTGGGCATTACCCTTGGCCCTTTTGGTGCAGAAGACCTCTTCCCTTTTTTAAACATGGAATCTTTTGTAGAGCAAGACATTGACCTGGGTAATTACAGGTTAACCGTTGCTTCAAATAAAATAATTAACCTTAAACAGGCCGGTTCAGAAAGCAATATTTCCTATAATATTCAGGGCATTGATGTTGAAGGGACTTACATCTATGCTTTTGCTGCAGCAATGGGCTTTTACCTTCAGACTGCAAATAAAATAAGCCACCCCGATTTGTCTCAAAACGAAGCGGAATACAGCGAGCTGAAAACACACCACAAGCTTATCCGCTGGGTATTAATGGGTGTAGCCTTTGTCTGTATTGCCAATTTTGCTGTGTACAAATACTACCGCTCCCAGTTCAAAGATTATTTCTCGCAGGTGCAAATCAACCAGGAAAGTTTAAAAAGCTTCGACAATATGAAGTTGCAGTTTGAAGAAAAAAAAGATGTGCTTGATAAAAATGGTTTGTTGCAGGCTTCCCGCATTTCTTATTATTCTGATAAAATAGCAGCCAGCCTGTTGAACAATATACGCCTTACCAAATTAGAATCCTTCCCGATGAAAAAAATATCGGTGGAAGGACTTGAAGATTATATTTTTCAGAACGAAAAAATTATTGTGTCCGGTACCTGCGAAGAAAGCATAGACTTTAATTCCTGGGAACGGATATTAAAAAAAATGAGCTGGGTAAAATCGGTGAGTATAATTAATTACATGCAGGAGAAAAGCGGAGAACTCGCCAAATTTACCATTGAAATTGAATTAAAAGGGAAAAAATAATGTTCGACAAGCTGACATACAAAAACAAAAACAGGGTGATGCTGGTACTGGCCGTAGCTTTGTTGTACCTTGTATACAAGCTGGCCGTTTCTAAAACCGTAAAAGTTTACAACGATTTTGCTTATTTAAAAAGTCAGGTTATTTTATCAAAAAACATTGATACCAAGCTCGATGATTTATCCAAACAATTAAATGCGGTAGAAGGTATTTTTAAAAGCTCCATCACCTCGGGCAATAATTCGCAGGAAAAAATTCTGGAAACAGTTACCAATTACTGCAAACAGAAACCGGTGTTGCTAAAGGAATTCCCGAAATCGATGATGAAAGAAACCAATGGTTATTTGGTGGAATTAAATTATTTTACGGTAGAAGGCGATTACATCAACCTGCTGAACTTAGTGTATACCATGGAACAGCAAATAAAGGTAGGGAAAGTGGCTTCCGTGAAATTTAACCTCAAAGAAAATCAGCAAACCAAACAACACGAATTAACGGCGACTATTTATGTACAAAATTTAAAACGTATAGACTCATGAATAAACTAGTTAAATCCATCTGCATTGTTCTGCTCATTGTTATAGCGGCAGCATCCTGCAAAGAAGCCATTGAGCCCAATCTGAGCAATAAAGGCCTGGACGTTTTATCGCCGGCTGATGGTTCAACCTCCTACGACCCCTCCATCACTTTCTGGTGGAATAAATTAGAAGGCGCTTCAAAATACAGGATACAAATTGTACAAAATAAATTTGACAGTATACCGGTACTCAAAACAGATACCAATGTTGCAGGCGAACAATTTGTTGTTTCTTTAATTCCCGGAAAATACCAATGGCGGATATGGGGCTACAATGCGAATAGTTTCAGCGATACTGTTACACGTTCATTTAAAATTATTGACTCGCTGGCACTCGCAACAATTGCGAATCTTTCACCTGCCAATCATTTTGTGAACATTGGTAAAGTAATTAATTTCTCCTGGACCGCCCTTCCATCGGCAGATAAATATAAAATAGAATTGGCCGATTCTGCCAGCCTGGGCGGCACTTACAACCCACCGGTAATATATACAATAAGTTCTTCTTATAAAGACACTTTTCCTGCTTATGGAGATTATGCCTGGAGGTTGAATGCTATAAAAACTTCCAACAATACCCAGACTCAGATTCAGACCTGGCGTTACCTGTCTCTTTTATTTGCGGCCCCAACCTCCTTAACTGCAAAAGACAGTGTTGTGCAAAAAGATTCCTGCAAGTGGCTAAGACCTGTTGATGGAATATCGGACAGCATTTATTTTTACACCAATGCGCAATTGAGCCTGCTTGCCCATAAAGAAGAAATACAATCCAGCCCTCCCTATTATTTAATTGATACCCTTGACCTACCAAGGCATAAAAGTTATTGGTGGACAGTACGGTCTTTTGCCACAGCCAACAAAAAAAGCGCTATTGCAACCGCGCCTAAAAAGTTTTATACGAAGTGACGAAAAAACAAATGATACAATACGCAATGGCCGCTGCCCTTATTTTTATTTGGGGCCGCGTATTTTACCGTATGTATAAAAATATAAAGACCAACACCGAAGTCGTGCAGACCAAAGTAGAAGCTTTTGAAGCCATTGAAGAAATCAACCTTTTTGATACTTTCAAAATTGCGGCCAATTACCGCGACCCTTTTCTGGGCAGGGCAAAGGAACCAAAACCTGTAAACAGCAATCCGGTCAGCGTGGTACATACACCTGTTGTAAAAACACCGGAGGCCCCGGTGCAATGGCCACTTGTGTCGTACAAGGGTTTTATTAACGACCAGACCAGTGGAAAAAAAATGGCCCTGCTTTACATTAATGATAAATCAAATAAAATATATGTGGGCAGCAAAATAGGTGAATTGCAGGTGTCGAAAGTGTACCGCGATTCGGTGGAATTAAAAATGGGGAAATTGGTTAAAGTGTTTAGGAAGTAGATGGGAGTTTAGAGTTTAGAGTTTTTTAAAATAGTGTTATGAAACGAATTATTACATTCAAGGTCTTCTTTTTGTTGCTGTGCTTCAGTACGCTTGCACAAAAAGACAAGGATATTTTCAAAATAAAACAAACCTACACGGTGAACCTTGCAAACACGGACAGTTCTGTTAGGGCTGAAGTTTTTTACGACCACAGGGAATTTAAACCGCACATCGAATACACCTATTACTGGTTTTACATCAATAAAATATTGAGTACCAAGGGTGGTTTTGACGGTAGGTTGTTGCACGGGACCTATACCTGTTATTACGCCAACAACAATATGCACCAACGGGGCGAATTTGATAAAGGTTTAAAAACCGGAACCTGGTACAACTGGTCGGCTGATGGGAAAATGAAAGAAGAGAGCCGTTGGAAAAACAGTCAGCGCAATGGAAAAATGAAAACCTTTGGCCCCGATGGAGAATTACTTACTGTAACAAATTATAAAAACGACAAGGTGAACGGACTTGTGATTACTTACGATAAAGACGGGAAAATAAGTTCAAAGAAAAAATTTAAAAACAACAAAGAGCTGGATAAAAAAAGCACTAAGCTTCCTCATCTAAATTTCAGTTTTGTAAAAAAACTGTTTACTAAAAAAGATAAAAAAGCCAGCGAAACCGTAAGCCCAAAAGAAAACAAGGAAGAACCATCAGCGAAAGAAAAAGAGAAGGCAACCGAAAATAAAGAGCCTAAAAAAAGTGGGAAAAAGTTATTGAATCCTCTAAAAAGAGGGGATAAAACTAAAACAACTCCGGAAGAGAGTGAGAAGGTGAGAAAGTGAGAAGGTGAGAGAGTGAGAAAGTGAGAGTGTGTGTGAGAGTGAGTGTGTGTGTGAGTGAGTGAGAGTGTGTGAGAGTGAGAGTGAGAGTGAGAGTGAGAAAGTTTTGGCACGAGAAATAAAACAACATGAAACTAAGAGCAGGTTCACTCACGTATGCAATGGTATTTATACTCATTGTATCGCTTATCTGTTTTTCCTTCTACTCTCTTTTTTTCTACAGCAACCAAAGTGTTGACGCCTACATCGACCTTTACAAAACACAATTAAATGCGCGTTCGGGAATTAACTTATTGCTGAGCCGGCAGAATGTGATTAAATCCGGAGAAAAAAAAACAATTGATTTATACGACAACAAAACCGACTCGGTTGAACTGGAAAAAAACTACTGGGGCGCATTGGAAATTGTTTCTTCAACCGCCCTTGATAAAGAATACCGCTATACACTCACCGCATTGGTGGGCAACCAGTCTTTATCCGATACTTCCTTTGCCCTTTACCTCGCCGACCAGAGCAATGCCTTAGTGGTAGCCGGCAAAACAGAACTAACAGGCGATTGTTATTTACCCCAGGGAACAATAAAAACAGGTTATATCAACGGCCAGCCTTTTAACGGGATTAAACCGGTGAACGGTACCATTAAAAAAAGCCCCTCCGCTACACTGGCCTATAATGAAGACTTGTACAAATACCTTCAACAACAGTTTGAGACCGACAGTTTGAGTAAAGACAGCATCATCAGCCTTTCAAAACAGCAATTGCCCGATACGGTTAAAAACCCCTTTAGTTCAACTACCATCACTTTGTACAGTGCCGGTGTTATTGTTTTAAACAGGACTACTTTGTCGGGCAGAATAAAAGTTTTCTCCGGAAAAAAAATCATTGTAAAAGCAGATGTTAATTTACAGGACGTGGTGTTGTTTGCACCCATTATTGAATTTGAAAATGAATGGAAAGGCTGTGTACAGGCTTTTGCCCACGATACACTAATGATAGGAAAAAAATGCGAATTCAGCTACCCCTCCGTATTGGGCATCATACGCACAAAAAATTCTGCCGATAACCCCCTGCTTAAAATTATGGAAGAAGTAAAAATCAACGGGGATGTTTTTGCATTGGACGAAAAAAAAGATTTTACCAAACACATCTCTATACAAACGGATGAAAAAACCTTTATCAAAGGACGTATTTATTCTTCAGACATTGTTGATTTTAAAGGGACCCTGTATGGAAGCATTGCCTGTACCCGCATCATTTATGCCAATTCGAGCGCGGTGTACGAAAACCATTTATTTAATGTGGAAGTGAACAGCAACAAACTCCCCGCCTGGTATGTGGGTTCGGCGGTTATTAAACAAAAAAGTAAAAACGGAATTATTAAATGGCTGTAAAACTAAAAGCCTTTACCTTGTTTGAATCCATTATTGCTATGCTGATTATCGTAAGTGTATTTGCCATGGCCACCTATTCTATTGTAAACATTACCAGTTCCGACGATTCGTTTAAACGTACAAAAGTACTTTTTGAGCTGAACAAAATGGCTGTTGAGATGAAAGAAAAAAAACAATACTTAGACGGGGAAGATGTGATTGAAGGAATACATTATATACGCAAAGCCGAAAAATACAAGGATGCAGACAACCTTGTACTCTTAAATTTTTCGGCAAAAACAGAGAGTGGGGTTTTGTTGTATGAAAGGAAGGAACTCATCATCATGTGATTAGCTGATGTGCTTGATTTGAAAATTTGAGGATGAGTTAATTTGAAAATGGGGAGGCAGGTAAATAAAACGAAACAGCTGTATGATGATCAGCTGATGAAACTGTTGAACGAATAAACAAGTGAACTGATTAACGAACCAAGCGCTGTGAACGAATAAACAAATGAACAAAAAAACGAATAAACTAAAAGCCTTTACCCTGATGAACCTGATGATCGGGATTATTGTTTCCGGTATTGTGATGGCTTCGTTTTACAATGCCTTTGATTTTTTGAACGAGGAAATAAAATTATACAACGAACAGCAAACAGGGGTATTGGATATGCTCAACTTACAGATCAACCTGAACAAGGATTTTATGCTGGCTAAAAAAGTAATCCCCGGCGAAGAAAATTCTATTGTTATTGAACAAACCAACGGTGCAACCTCTTACGACTTTCAGCCCGGCTATATTTTAAGGACAAAAAACGAAAACAGGGACACCTTTAAAATAAGTGTAAACGATTTTCAAACAGAAAAAAATGAATTGATGTGGGTCAAAAGTATTTCACTAAAATCCATGTTGGATAAACGGGAGATATTTCTTTTCTTTAATAAAGAATACACGGCGCAACAACTCATGGAGGCTGAACAAGAAGCAGAACAATGGCATTAGACATATCTCAATTCAATAAAAATAAAAAAACAGAACGCTCTGCCATTCAAGCGGAGAAGAAGTCTGAAGGTGAATGGTGGCAACGCGACCTGGATATATTCGGCGGCTCCTTTAACGACAAGAAAAAAG
>JAHEYF010000053.1:0-18583 GCA_023251755.1 Bacteroidota bacterium | reverse complement strand
TAAGCTCTGGTGTTGACTTACGTACGGCTTTTGAAATTTTTATTTCACAGGTCACCAATAAAAAAGAACTGGAAGTGTACCGCGAAATAGAAGCCCAAACTATTAAAGGCGGGGTTAAGCTCTGGCAATCCCTTCAGCAATCCGGGAAATTTAGTGAGTACGAATTTAACAGTGTTCGCCTGGGGGAAGAGAGTGGGAAATTAAAAGAAGTATTTGATGAACTCTCCGCTTATTTTAACCGGAAAATAAAACAACGCCGGCAATTTGTAAATGCCATTGCCACACCGGCTTTGGTGTTTACCGCGTCATTGGGTGTACTGGTGTTTATGCTGAATTATGTAGTGCCGGTGTTTGCCGATATGTACAAAAAATTAGGAGGGGAACTTCCAAAACTTACACGGGTTATTATTCACATGTCGGACTTCCTGAAAAATTACGGGATCTGGTCCATTATTGGTTTAATACTGATTGTGATGTTCTTTTATTACAACAAACAAAAACTATGGTTCCGCAAAGCCACCAGTCAGCTATTGCTGCGCATACCTGTAATTCGCAACTTAGTTGTAAAAATTTACCTGGCCCGTTTTTGTTCTTCCATGAGTATGCTCTTAATGGCTTATACCCCGCTGGAAAAAGCATTGTTGCTGGTAAAAAACATGGTGGGCTTTTACCCCTTAGAAACTTCATTGGAGGATGTGCGCAAATCAGTAATTGACGGCAAAGGTTTTTTTAACGGGCTGAGTCAGCATAAAATTTACCCCAAACAATTAATCGCCCTGGTTCAGATTGGCGAAAAAGTAAACCAGCTGGGAACCGTGTTCGATAAATTAGCCAGACAATACAACGATGAAGTGGATAAACAATCGGATACCATGGGGAAATTATTGGAGCCTTTACTCATACTGCTGATTGGTGGAATGGTAGGATTTATTATTATTGCCATGTATTTGCCGATGTTTAAGATGAATACCCTGATACACCATTAGGAGATTAGCTGATGTGATGATATACTGATTAGCTGATTGATTTGATGATGTATTGATTTGAGAATTTGAAGATGGGGAGACAGGTAAATGAAAACAGATAGGTGTTAATGATTAGCTGATTTGAAGATGGAGAACACTTAACTAAGAGTATGAACTATCGATAAAGTTCCCCCTTGTGTTTACCAGACAATATTCCAAACTATGAAACCTATACTATTATTAGCACTGTTTCTGATTACGGGAGCAGCATTCGCACAACAAAAAAAAGATCCATCCATACCTGCTATTGAAAAAGTATTGTATGCCCAGCAGGAAGCCTGGAACGAAGGCAATATTGATAAATACATGGAAGGTTACTGGCATTCCGACAGTTTAAAATTTATTGGCAAAAAAGGGATTACATCCGGTTGGCAAGCAACCCTGGAGAATTATAAAAAAGGCTACCCCGATAAAGCAACGATGGGGGTTTTAACTTTTACACTGTTGTCGGAAGAGAAGCTGGGCCATGACTGTTATATGATTATTGGTAAATGGCAGCTCCACCGTGAAAAAGATGATGTGGGCGGGCACTTCTCGCTAATATGGAAAAAAATAAACGGTAAATGGTTGATTGTAACGGATCATACCAGCTAATTTAATGTTTAGAATGTTCTATTCCGGAATCGGAATTTTATCAGTTACACATTACGATTAATCAAATTTCGCCAATTCAACACTTCAGTACCATTACTTCTTTTTTGATTTTGTTCACCTCCATAAAATAAGATAGATTTTTTCTCTCCGCTTAATTTACACCAATATTCCATGTTTTTAAAAAATTCAGCGTTAATCGTTTTACCTGATTTAATTTCTATCGGCAGTAACTTACCTGCATTGTCCACTATAACATCAATTTCGTGCCCTGTCTTATCCCTCCAATAAAATAAATTTACAGGTAAACCTGCATTGGTTCTTTTTTTTATCAATTCTATAAGTACCATATTTTCAAAAACAGAGCCCCGGACAGGATGTGTAGTTAACTGTTGTGTATTTTGAATTCCGATCAACGAACAAACCAAAGCCGTGTCATAAAAATAAATTTTAGGGCGTTTTACAATTGTTTTGTTAAAATTTTTATAATGGGGTTTTAACAGGTAAATAATGAAACTACTTTCTAAAACACCAAGCCAGGATTGTATGGTTTTTACATCAACCCCGGTTTCAACAGCTAAAGCGCTATTGTTTAGTTCTTGTCCTGTACGGCCAGCAAGTAATCTTACAAAACGCTCAAAAACAATCAGGTCTGTAATATTTTTTATTTGCCTCACATCCTTTTCTATGTAAGTATGAATATAATTAGGGCACCAGTCTTTTGCAGGAATATTTTGGTCATATATAGGTGGATAGAAACCCTTCAGCATTAGCTCATCATCATTGGCAGGTAATAGATTCGTTTTACATAATTCCGTAATTGAAAACGGCATCAAATTAATATAGGCTACCCTTCCTGCAAGCGTTTGAGAAATAGATTGCTGCAATAAAAAATTATTTGAACCAGAAAGTATAAACAATCCCTTTGTTTTAGAGTTATCCAAAATTTCCTGCAAATAAGAAAACAGGGCCGGAACACGTTGCACTTCATCTAAAACAGCCCCCCTGGGATAGGACGATAAAAACCCACGCGGATCTTCCAATGCAAAATTCCGTATATCGGGATTTTCCAATGAAAGATATGGTTTACCCTTAAAGACTTGCTTAACAAGAGTTGTTTTACCTGTTTGGCGCGCACCAATAATCGCAACTACTTTAAATTTAGAAGCTAAATCTTTTAATTTGCTTTTTGCTAAGCGTTGTATCATTTTTCAAATATAATGGAATTATTTGGAATCAGATTCCAAATAATTCCTTAACGGGGATGTGTCCCATAACCAGACGCAAAGAACAGCTAATTTTCTATTTCTGATATTAAATCCTGTTGCTTATATTGTGGGCTTTTAAACCCCTACAATGAAAAAAATTCCCTTATTTATCTTCGCAGTGTATCTATTGAGTTCTTGTGGTTCAGCAGATCAACAAAAACAAAATGAGCAGACAAGTGATCATTCAAATGAATTGTTTGAAACCTACAAAAACTATTTCATCGAAGCCCTTTGGAAAACTTACCCGGGTTGGGCCAGCGGACAAGGTTATCATAAGTACGATAGTGTTTTAATACTTCCCAACCAGGCAAGTACTGACAGGGAGCTTGCTTTTTGCAAGGCCCAGCTCGACTCGCTGAAAAGTTTTGATCTGAACAAACTTTCGTCTAACAACAAAACAGACTATTACCTGATAGAAAACCACCTGAAAAGCGTAGAATGGTCGCGCAATGTATACCGTTCCTTCGAATGGAACCCCTCTGAATACAACGTTATCAGTGGTATTGCAGAATTGCTGAACGGAACCTACGATAAATCAGACAACAGGCTGCGCAACATTTACCTGCGCATGAAAAATGTTCCGGCTTATTATTCAGCCGCCTTCGCTAACATTAAAAACCCCACTAAAGAGCATACGGAACTTGGTATTGAACAAAACCTGAATTCAATTTCGGTACTGGAAAAAGATTTAGTTGATTCGGTAAAAGCTTCGGGACTTAGTGTGCAGGAGAAAAAAGAGTTTGAAGCACGAATATGGGAATCAATTACCGCTGTAAAAAACTATGTGCAGCAATTAAAAGCAATGAAAAACGAAAACCCGAAAAGTTTTCGTTTGGGGAAAGAATTGCACCAGCAAAAGTTTTTATACGATATTCAATCGCGATACACCGCAACAGAGATCTACAACAAGGCGATTGCCCGTAAAAAAGACTTGCATACTGAAATGTTTAAACTCAGCGATCAGTTGTGGGACAAGTACCTGAAAGGCAAAAGCAAACCGACTGATTCATTGTTGTTGATCCGTTCGGTAATTGATGTTATCTCATTAAAACATGTGGACAAAGATTCCTTCCAGACATCTATTGAAAAACAAATCCCAGGGCTGGTTGAGTTCATCAATCAGAAAAAATTAATAACGCTTGACCCTAAAAAGCCTTTGGTAGTGCGAAAAGAGCCGGCTTACATGGCAGGTGTTGCAGGTGCTTCCATCAGCTCACCGGGGCCTTACGATAAAAATGCAAACACGTATTACAACGTGGGTTCCTTAGCAGGCTGGCCCGATAAAAAAGCGGAAAGTTACCTGCGTGAATACAACTATTATATTTTGCAGATACTAAACATACATGAAGCTTTACCCGGGCATTATGCACAATTGATATACAGCAACCAGTCGCCGAGTTTAATAAAAGCTATTTTAGGAAACGGTGCTATGATAGAAGGCTGGGCGGTGTACACCGAACGTATGATGATGGAAAATGGTTATGGAAACAATGAACCCGAAATGTGGCTGATGTATTACAAATGGCATTTGCGTGCGGTGTGCAATACTATTTTAGATTACAGTGTACACGAATTGGAAATGGAAAAATCAAAAGCTATGGATCTGTTGATGAGAGAGGCCTTTCAGCAGGAAGCAGAGGCGGACGGTAAATGGAGAAGGGTTTCGCTTACACAGGTGCAGTTGTGCTGCTACTTTACCGGTTATGCCGAAATATATGATTTGCGCGAAGAACTAAAACAAAAAATGGGAGATAAGTTTGATCTGAAAACTTTCCACGAGAAATTTTTAAGTTATGGAAGTGCGCCGGTAAAATACATCAGGGAATTGATGCTGGAAGAATTGGGAGAGAAGAGATAACTGTTATTCAATCTTTGAAACAAGGGGCTGTCTTATCAATGGGACAGCCTTTTTGTTTTCTTCCCCTTATCATTACAAAATGGCGCCTCCAGGCTTTCAATTTTATACTCCTGTTCATTCAATAAACTATACAGTGGTAATTTTAAGGATTTTGAAATTTTCGCCAAAGTCCTTAAATCAATCGTTTTACTTTCCAAACGATTGACCAGCTCTTGCTCTGGTAGTTTAATTTCTTTGGCTAAGCTTGTAAAATCGCAATTTCGTTCAGAAAGAGTTTTGTCAATTTTCCCTTTTAAATTGACCGATTTCACAAACAGCTGATATATCCGCGATGTTAACACACTAAAAAATTTAACAGGATTAAAATTACCCGATTTCTTAGTGAAATTAAATCTTATATATTCAACTACATTACCGTTCCCTAAATAATTATCACATAATTAAAGTAGTATTTTTTCAGGGTAAATGGGTATCAAGTAACAAATACCAGCTACCAGGCTAAGAACTTTGAACTAAGAACTTTGAACTTATGAAGAAGCGAGTACATCAATGAGGTGCATACTTTTCACGGGTTTTGCCTGTTTGGAAGCATAAGACTGAATGTGCATCAGGCAGGACAAATCGGTAGAGATTATTATTTCCGCATCTTCCTGCAGGGCATTGTTTATTTTTTGTTCAGCCATTGATGAAGCAATAGCCGGGTGTTTGGTTGAAAATGTTCCCCCAAAACCACAGCAAACGTCCTGCTCTTTCATCTCCCTTAATTTTAATCCCCGCACTTTGCTTAACAGGATCCGTGCTTCGTTTTTTAAATTCAGTTCCCGCAAAGCTGCACAGGAGTCGTGGTATACAGCCTTCGCTTCGAGTTTGGCGCCCAGCTCGGTTACCCTTAAAACGTTCACCATAAAATCGCTGAACTCAATTATGTTTTTGTGAATGAGTTTGTATTGATTATAGGATGCTGAATTACGAAACACTTCGGGGTAATAATTTTTTACCATGCCCACGCAGGAAGCTGAAGGAGTAACGATGTAACGGTCGTTGGTAAATTCCCGGATAAATTTTTCGCCAATGGCTTTGCAATCGTCTACCCTGCCTGCATTAAAGGCCGGCTGTCCACAGCATGTTTGTTCGGGGTTGTAACTCACCCCGCAACCTGCTCTTTCTAATAGCTGAACCATGTTTAAGGCGGTCTGCGGATAAAACTGGTCGATGAAACAGGGAATAAAAATATCAACAATCATTTTGCCTGAATAGAATTTTTAGGGACAAACAACAACAATACAAAACCAATCGCAAAAAAAGAAATAAGCGCAAGTACCGATTGGCGCATACTTCCGGTAAGGCCATTGATCAACCCAAAACTAAAGGTGCCGATCACAATTCCTATTTTTTCTGAAACATCAAAAAAGCTGAAATAACTGGTGTGTTCTTTTGTTTCGGGCAATAGTTTAGAATAGGTGCTCCGCGACAAGGCCTGGATCCCACCCATGACAAGCCCGACAGCAGCGGCTATACAATAAAATTCCAGGGGGGTATTGATAAATAAAAACACACTTACACAAATTAATATCCAGCAGAATATTGCAAGTCTCAGTGCTTTAAGATTACCCATTTTACCCGATAACCAGGAAAATAAAAAGGAACCGGCTATGCCCAGAAACTGAATAAGCAGGATACTTACAATCAAAGCCGTTTTTTTATAGTTCTCATCGGGCCAGTCTATTTCTTTAGCCGCAAACAAAGTAGCCATGTACATCACCGTTTGAACACCCATGTTGTAAAAAAAGTAAGAGCGCAGAAATTTTTTCAGGGCGATTTGATTTTTTAATTCATTCCACACCGTCTTTAGTTCCCTGAAACCTTTCAGTAAAATATTTCCCTGCTTATCAGCAGTTGTTTTGTTTTCATCCTTTGGTAAATTTTTCAGGGTATACTGCGCAAAACCAAACCACCATATTGCTACCGTCACCATTGCAATTCTTGGGTCTAAACCTTTACTATGGAACAGGTTTTCGAATACATGAAACTGAATAAAAATTAAATTAATAATTAACAAGAGGGCGCTCCCGAAATAACCCAGGGCAAAACCTTTGGCACTTACCTTGTCCTGCATGTCTTCCGTAGCAATTTCGGGCAAATAAGCATTGTAAAAAACAAGGCTGCCCCAATAGCCTATTGTGGCCAATACAAAAGGCAGCATGGATAGTACAATGTGGTTGGTGGTAAAGAAAAACAAACCGGCGCAGGAGAATGAACCCAACAAACAGAACTTAGACAGAAAACGTTTTTTATTTCCTTTGTAATCGGCAATACCCGATAAAACCGGCGCGGTAAAACAAACAATTAAAAGTGCCAGTGAAACAAAATAGGAATAGAGTTCGGTATTCTTAAACATCATTCCTGCAATAGAAATATCACTGTTTATAACATTGCGGGAAGCATCGTGTGTAGTCTGGTATTCGTAAAAAGCAGGGAAAATAGCCGAGTTAATTACCAGGGGGAAAGAGGAATTGGCCCAATCGTAAAAAGTCCAGGCACGGATTGTTTTTTTATCGTTTTTTAGTACCTGCATACATTTAGTATTGAGATGTTAGATGTTAGATGTGAGATTGTTTTTCCGTTTAATTGTTTTTTAGTTTTCCTGTTCTTACCGGTTTATCAAAAGAAAATGCGCAGGCCTTAGTTGAATCCCCATCAGCTAATCAGCTATTTACCACTAAGGAACTCAGGGCACAAAGGCACACTAAGTTCTTTATTATTTACCTGTCTCCCCCATCAGCTAATCAGCTATTTACCACTAAGGAACTCAGGGCACAAAGGCACACTAAGTTCTTTATTATTTACCTGTCCCCCCATCAGCTAATCAGCTAATCATCACATCAGCTAATCATCCTTGCTCTTCTCAATCACCTGCAACCTTTTTGGCTTTTGGCTTATTACTTTTGGCTTTTTTATTATCACATCAGCTAATCATCAAATTCATCTATCAGCTCATCGTTTACCTATTGCTTCACCACCTCAAACTCCACCCTCCTGTTTTTGGCTTTTCCTTCCTCCGTGTTGTTATCAGCAATGGCCTGTTTACTGCCAAAGCCTTTAAAATACATTTTGTTCTGCACACCTTTGCCGATCAAATACTCAAACACAGCCCTGGCCCTTTGTTCGGAGATGCGCTGGTTTTTAAATTCCAGGCCGGTATTGTCCGAATGGCCATTGATCCTTATTTCTATACCAGGGTGCCTGAGCATGTATTGCACCAACTTATTTAATTCAACATAAGATTCCGGTGTAATGTAAGAATGTCCCTTTTCAAAATGGATGTTTTTCAGGCTCACCTTCTCCCCTACCTTGATGTCCTTTTTCACTTCCAATACCGAATCCTGCTCAAAGGTTTCTGCCCCTACAATGACTGTTTTTACTTCTTCTTCTTTGGGCCTGATCCATTTCAGCGATATATCATCAATAAAATAATAGGCTTCCCTGTACCCGAACCAACCGCCTCCAATGCGGTCCATGTCCTTTTGTATTTTTTCATTAAAGTTCCCAATTGTTATAAATTTTTCTCCCCCGTCGGCCTGGTAAATCCCCGCTATCCTTATCCAGCCATAATTGTTGTGCAGGCCACCTTTTTTACAAATGGTGTCAATGCGGCTGCTTTTGTCCACCGGGCCGTTTCCGGAATACCCGGCTTTTGAAAAACTAACCCCGAATGATTTAAGGGTGGCATCGCTCCAGAATGCGAGGCGGATATACATTTCAAAACTATATTTATAGCCCCGGTGCAGCGGATCGGCGAGTTTTACCTGCATAAATTCCTTGTAATTTTTCTGGGCCCTGAGTCCGGCATAAGCTTCGCCGCTTAAGGCCCCCTTAAAACGGCTGGTATCGTTGCCCAGCGGCTGGCGGTAAAGGTCAATGGTCCCTATTTGCGACCAGGGCACAGCCGATGTAAGGGTATTGGACTTATTTTTAAAGTTCTCCATACTGCCATTGGGAACTAAATTTTTTTCGACCTTCGTTTGGGACAAAAGCAGGTGGCTGCCCATAATGAAAAGGCAAATAACTGAAAAACAATGTCTTAATTGTCGAAAAATCATACAACTCAACAAAAATACTGCAATACTATTAATTTTGATTTTTTTATTATTAACATTTTTGAATTTAGAAAAAAAGCGTATATTTGCAGTCCAAAATTTTGAATAACGATAATACAAAGAAATAATGGCAAACCATAAATCAGCAGAAAAAAGAATCAGGTCCAATGATGCAAAACGTATCCACAACAGGTATTATGCAAAAACTACCCGTAATGCGGTAAAAGCATTAAGAACGCTTGAAGATAAAAAAGAAGCCGGAGTTTTGTTGCCAAAGGTGAGTGCCATGCTGGACAAACTGGCGAAACGCAACGTTATTCACAAAAACAAAGCAGCCAATTTAAAATCGAAATTAGCTAAAAAGGTAAACGCTTTAAAATAATTACTTCCGAACAAAAGTTTTTTAGGAGAACCCGGTGATGAACCGGGTTTTTTTATTTAAAAATGCCCCTCATCTGAAAACCACCTCGCATAACCAATCCCCGTCGTATTGCAAAACCGGAACCCCCTTTTGGCTTTTTTAAATTGGATTTGGAGGCTGTATTTTTTTCGGTAATTTTACTTCATTCTATCAGCAGAACACCCGCAAAAAAAGGCCAGCGTTTTATAGAAGAATTACACACTTTTTTTGATGTATCGGTATTTTAACCAATGATAAAAAAAGAAAATCAACATACTGAATTTAAACAAAGCTGGCGCGATGAGTTTTTAAAAACAATCTGCGCTTTTGGAAATACCCAGGGAGGTATACTTTACCTTGGTGTGGATGATGATGGCACTATCGTTGGACTTGAAAATGTAAAAAAGTTACTTGAAGACCTGCCCAATAAAATCCTTAATTTTATTGGTATTGTGTGTGATATTAAGATTAAAAAAGAGAAGGCCTTAGAATACATTACCATAAAAGTGAACGCTTATACTATTCCTGTTTCGTACAAGGGTAAATTCTTTGCGCGCTCGGGTAGCACTACCCAGGAGCTGAATGGAATTGAGCTGCAAAATTTTTTATTGAACAGGAATGGTTTTGCCTGGGAATCGCTTATTGAGGACAGGGCTACTTTAAAGGATATTGATACCGGAACGATTAAACGGTTTAAAGAGCTTGCAGCGGAAAGGTTTCCGGCTGCATCAAAAGAAAAATCAATTGTTAATTTATTAGAGAAGCTGCGCTTGTTAAATAAAGGTAAATTGACCATCTGGAACAATGGTGAGCTCTCGCAGAAGTTAACGATAGAAAAGTTAAAGAAGGCGCATTCTTCTTACCCAAGAAACCAATTAATTGCCGATGTGTTTTACAAAGCTTCTTATATTGAAGCCTGGGGTCGGGGAACAATAAAAATCCTGGAAGAATTTAAGAAAGCAGGACTGCCTGAACCTTTGTTTGAGGAAGACGGTGGTGGAATGCTGGTTACTTTAAGTAAGACTGCAATAACTCATGAATCCCTTTTAAGATTGGGCCTTACGGAAAGGGAAATTAAAGCGGTGCTGTTTGCTAATGAAAAAGGGAAAATTACCAATAAAGATCTTCAGCAAATAGCAGGTATTCAGGAGCGATTAGCAGCGATGGAGCTAAATGAATTAGTGAAAAAAGGAGTTTTGCAGAAATTCGGAACCACTGGCCGGGCCACCTACTATACCATCGTAAACCAGAAATAAACCCGCATAAACCCGCAATAAACCCGCAAAACCCGCAGTAAAGGCGCAGTAATTACTGTCTCAATCAACCAAAATCAGGAATGTGGGCTTACATGAAGGGCAAATGAAGACTATTTTCAATTTAAAAGAACATTAAAAAATAACAAACTTAGTAAACCATTATCATGCAAGCCTTGGAGCGGAGAGAGCCTTGAATCAGCGAATGTATATTTCAGAGGAGAATGCAACTATTTTAATGAACCACTATTTTAAAACAAGAAAAATATGAAACTAAAACCAGAACCAAGAGAAATAGACCTTTATGTTTCACCTACAAAGATGACAGAAAAGGAAAGGAAAGAACTCGGTGAGTTTATCGAGGAATACAAACGCAAACAAGCATTAAAAAAAACTAAGCACAAAAAAGCAGCTTAATTTTTTCTCTCCACTCAACTTAACCGCCTCTGAAAAAACCAGGGGCTTTTTTTTTTGAACCCAGCCCTTCTCACTCTCACTCTCACTCTCACTCTCTTTCTCACTCTCTAACTTTCTCACATTCTAACTTTCCAACTTTCTAAACTTTTCCGTAAATTGCCCCATCTGAAAACCACCCCGCATACCCGGCCCCTCAGCCTTGCAGATTCTTTTGCCGCTATGCCCCTGCTTTATTTTACCCGCCTGTAACAGCTACGATGTCCTACAAAGATTACCGCTTACCCGTTATAACGCTACCCGGCAAAGTTATCCTGAAAAGGTGATTTTAAACAAACTCTAAGAACTAATCAGTTATCCTGAAAGGGTGATTTTAAACAGGCCTCAATAAAACAAATAACGACCCTTTATTGAATGATTGGAAAACTCAATGGCCGGAGCTGGAATTTTCAGCACGTTTACTGTTTTAAGCACAGTGTTTAACAATTTAGACCGTGTTTTAATCCGGCTCAGGTCAATATCCAATGAAAGGTAATATTTACGGTACCTGTTGTTGCCAATTACTTTCCCATCGGGTTCAACAATAACATAGTTGGGTTCGCCGCTTATCATCCCTTCGGCGCCATACCCCAGGGCCAGGTTCAGCCATTTAGGAAAAGCAGTGCCTGGTTTAAGAAACGAAGCAATGTTACAGGAAAGCCAATAAGTCTGGCCGTTGTAGTCTTTCAGTAATTGTCCGGAAAAATTATTACCTAACAAAGCAGGCCTGTAGGCAGGGTAAGTTGTAGTATGAAAAGAATATTTAAGCAGTACCCTTTGTTCGTTCCAAAAATGAACCTGCGTTACAGCCAACAGGCTCCCGCTTAAATTAGCCCCCATATCGCCCCAGGAAAAGCCCCAGCCTGTTGAAAACCCGTCCAGGACTTCGATACCTGTCATGTAAATACTTCCGCTCATACCACCCAGCCAGGTGCTTACTTTTTTATTATAACCCGCCCATTCAAATGATTTTATCCCCAGGCGGGCCAATTGAAAAGTGGTAAACGCATGGCCGGCTTTATCCACCTGTAACCATTCAGTGTTATCATTAAAAAAATGGAACTTGTCGCTGCGGTAATTTTTATACCAGGCCTCGTTCAGCATAATCAACGAAGCCGGGTAAGCCGTTCCGATAACACTGTAAAAAACCAATTTGCGGTGTTGAACCACCCTTAAGGAATCTGCCTTTCCCGGTATGGAAATAAGAAAGAAAAGAAAAAAACTATATTTTCTCAATTGGCGAAATAGTTAGAAAGTGAGAGTGTGAGAAAGTGAGAGAGTGAGAGTGTGTGAGTGAGAGTGTGTGAGTGTGTGAGTGAGATTGAAATACCGGTAAACATCTTAAGAACCTTCTTACTTTCTTACTTTCTAACTCTCTCACTCTATTGCTGTTTAACAATCCTCAGCCCGTCCAGTATACCATTGTTGTTCCTCACCCTCATCATGTATACTCCGTTGCTCAGTTCATTTAATTTTATTGTTTCCTGTTGTGAAATTAATCTTCCTTCGGCCACTGTTTTACCCATTACATCAAACAAAGTATAGTTCAGCGGATAAGCCTCGCTTGCTGTTAGTATATTTATTTCATTTGTTGCCGGGTTGGGATAAGCTTCAATTGAATAACCAGAATTG
Source organism: Bacteroidota bacterium (assembly GCA_023251755.1). Lineage (GTDB taxonomy): Bacteria > Bacteroidota > Bacteroidia > B-17B0 > Aurantibacillaceae > JAHEYF01. Next base: position 6,006 of record JAHEYF010000053.1, on the reverse strand, counting down.
AATTGACTTACACCAATGGTATTGCACAACAAAGCGTGGTGTCCGTCTAATTTTCCATGCCCCCATAAAGGGTTAGGAACAGTCCCGGTATATATATCCTGCTTCGAACAATTGATGATGTCCTGTTTAATCATCTGAGCGGTTGCAGTCGGGTTTTTCTGAAGGTACAGGGCTACAAAACCTGCAACAGCGGGTGAAGCCGCCGATGTTCCTCCGAATATCATGTGCAGGCTGTCTTGTGTTACTACAAAAGGATAATTGGCAATCAACCAGCTCATATAATAACTTGAACCAGTAGTGGCAATGTTTTCACCTGTGGCGGCAATATCCGGTTTCATGCGTCCGTCGCGGGTGGGGCCAAGGCTTGAAGTGGGCGCAATGCTATCGTGTATACCAGCTGCAGGGGCGTAGGTATTGCTTACATCTGTAAAACCCATACGATCGGTGTAATTGGCTACAGTGATTACTTTATCGCTGCACTGGTAACTGGAACAGATGGTTTGCAGGCTGTCACTGCGTTTGTAATGAGCCATGCGCGGGAACTGGCTCACAGTGGGTAAACTGGAAGATATAAAATCATTTCCCCAGGAGTCTAACCTTCCTGTGCCTGTGGCTTCAAAAGTCCATAAATAATCTAAGCTGTCGGGGGTAAACAATACATCCAGAAAATAAGAGCCTCCGTAATTATCGCAATAACTTTGTACTATACCATACTGGTTGCCATTGTACCTGAGTGTATCGGCTACTACTGTTCCAATACTTGAAAACACTTTTCTGAAGCCCACATTTCCTTTGTACTGTAAATTCGAATCGTACAACCCGAATGTATAAAACACATTTTTGAACGTTGCTGTATCTGCACACACCTGGAAGTTAATAAAGTTGGTGCTGTTGTTTATAAAGGTAAAGCTGGTATCAGCTCCAACAGTATATCCAAGGTGGTGAACGGAGTTGTCTCCGTGATTCCCTCCTGCTGCAACCAAAGCCCGGCCTGGTGTATTGCCCATCATCGTTTCAATCATCTGTGCCTGCAGGTCTTTAGCATCGTGGGTACCGTAATAATCTCCGAGGCTGATGTTGATCACAAAAGGTTTTGCCAGGGCTGTTGATTTGGTAATGATATAATTAATGGCATCGGTAATAACCGGTCCGTTGCTGTTAAAATCAATTGCTACTGTAATAATATCTGCTTCGGGTGCAATGCCTTTGTAAGCTGCGGCAGATCTGCCATTACCGGCTGCAACACCTGCTACTTTGGTTCCATGTCCCATCGAAAGATTATCCACATGGGTACACAAACCACTGTCTATTTTTTGTTTACTCCATTCTATTCCGTAGTTATAAGGTTGTGGCGATGAAGGCGAAGCCCCGCTTCGCTGATCCCATAACCATTGAATACGGCTTTTGCCCAGGCTGTCTTTAAAATCGGGGTGGGTAAAATCAGTTCCGGTATCAATAATCCCTACAATTACATTTTTGCCTGTATACGCCTGGGGCAAAGAAGTGCCTGCGTGAATGGGAAGGATGTTGTTTTTCTTCAAAGATGAATCGTCCAGCGTACGCAAATTGTTTTTCGTGTATTCAATGCGTTCAACAAAATTGCACAATGAAAAACTTTGAACTTCTTTTACAGGAATAGTGATGGCGGCAATGCTGCCCGCTGAATATTTTACCTGACCTCCTTTTGCCCTGAGGTATTGTTGAATTTGTTGCAAATCACCTTTTACCAGTACATCTAATTTTTCGGTATGGGGACGCTGCACTTCTTTAACCAGAAAACTGTTCATTTTACATTGTTGCTGGGCAAAAGCACCAAAACAAATAAGACTAAATCCAAATGTGAAGTAAAGTAGTTTTTTATTCATCTGTTACAATTTTATTACGAAATTTACGAATTATCGTTCACATGTCAAACTCAACAAGTGTAAATATATTTTCTTCATCACTGCCTTCTCTTGTGTCGGGCTTTATCGATAGTTGTGCTGCTTTTCCCAACAGACCGGCTTTGTTTATCAACGAGCGACATTATACGTACAGTGAGTTAATGCAATTAGCCACTGCTATTTATTTAAAAATAAACAAGTCGAAACAATACAAACAAATCGGGGTTTATTGTACACACGATGTTTTTTCGTACGCAGCCCTACTGGCTGTTTCTATGTACGGGGCTGCTTATGTTCCGCTTAACCCATTGTTTCCGATAGCCCGCACTACAAGCAGTATAAAAGAATGTGAGCTTGAAATTATTCTTTCGGCTCAGGCCTTGCCTGCATATACAGATGAATCGACACAGGTTGTTGTATGCTCCACTTTGGATAATTCTGTTTCCTCTAAGATTTCTGTTCCTGAACAAATATCCGATAATGAATACGCTTATATTTTATTTACATCGGGCAGTACCGGAAAACCAAAAGGGGTTCCGGTCAGCAAAAAAAACACCGAAGCTTTTTTTAAGTTCTTTTTAAGTAATTATACTTTTAATGAAACCGATAAATTTCTCCAGCCTTATGAATTAACTTTTGATGTATCGGTGTTTGCTATGTTTATGCCCTGGTTTGTTGGGGCCTGTTGTTACGCGGTTCCGCAGGAAGGCATAAAATACCTGAACATCGTCAAAACACTGCAACAACATAAAATCACGGTGTGCTCGATGGTGCCAACTGTTTTGCCTTACATCGAAAAATACCTTCATCAGCTACAGCTCCCTGATTTACGTTACAGTTTTTTTTCAGGAGACGCTTTGTACCAGGACCTTGCCGTAAAATGGAAAGCCTGTTTTCCGAATGGTGAATTGCATAATTTTTATGGCCCTACAGAAACGACCATTGTATGTACGCGCTATGTTTGGGAAGAAAACAAATCAAAAGCCGAATCTTTACACAACATAGTACCACTTGGACTTCCGTTTAAAGGAATGGAACATTTACTTGTGGACGAAGAAAATAAGCCTGTTCAAGAGAATGAAACCGGAGAGCTATGTTTTAGTGGCGACCAGGTTATCCCTGCTTACCTTCATCAAAGCAACGAAGAATCTTTTTTTGCATTCGACAACAAACGTTATTATAAAACCGGGGACATGGCCTCGTTGAACAAGAATGGAAACCTTGTGTTTCATGGCCGCAAAGACACACAGGTGAAAATAAACGGCTACAGGGTAGAACTGGCTGAAGTTGAGCATGCAATTGCAGGCATCACTTCAACTAATTGTGTTGTTCTTCTTCAAAAAGACACAAAAGGCTTCAACTGCTTAATCGCATTTATTGACAAGGCGTATCCGGAAAAACAATTAATGGAAGAATTGGAAAAGCGTTTACCGGAATATATGCTTCCAAAAAAAATAATTACACTTACAGCATGGCCGCTGAGTGTGAACGGGAAAATTGATAAACGTAGATTGGTAGAAAGTAGTTGGTAGCAGTAAACTATATGACAGACATAAACCTAAATAAACTACAGGAAGTGTTCCGAAAGGTTTTCAGCCAACCTGCGTTGATTATAAACCCTGGTACTACAGCCAACGATATTCGTATGTGGGATTCACTTACCCATATTGAACTGATTGCCGAAACAGAACAACAATTCGGAATTGAATTTTCATTGGACGAGGTGATGGCTTTTAACTGTGTAGGAGACATGATGGACTGTATTGCAAAAAAACAAAGTAGCGGCTATTAATGTTTCTTCAACCATTATATCTGCTTGGTGTTTTGTTAACGGTGGGAATCAACTATATTCTTCCTGCAACAAAACGATATATCTTCTTACTATTGGTCAGTTGCCTTGTTATAGGATCGTATAACAGGGAGTCCCTGGTTACCCTGATTGCCCTGAGTGGAATCAATTATTGGCTTGTCCGGCAATTGTTTCGTTCCAAAAACAGCCTCTACTATTGTGTTGGATTAAGTCTCAATTGCCTGGCCATTTTATTGTTTAATTATTTCACTTCTTCCGGCCACCGGCTTCAGTTTGAATTAAACGAAGTCTATTTTGATGCAAAAGGTTTAATATTGGCTTTGGGTTTATCTTTTTATTCCATTCAGCACATTGCTTATTTCATTGACGTCCATAAAAATCGCATCGTTCCTGAACAGAATTTCATCAGGCACCTGTTCAGCATTGCCTTCTTCCCTAAAATTATAAGCGGCCCCGTGTGCACTATGCAGGAATTGTTGCCGCAAACAAACGGAAGCAAAATAACAAACGAACAACTGTGCAAAGGTTTTCATCAATTGGTACTGGGCCTTGTAAAAAAAATGGTACTGGCCGACCGGCTTGCTCCCTGCGTGAGTTCGGTGTTCGATCACAACGATGCTTACCCCGGCATAACAGGTTTATTGGGGGCTGCTTTTTTCACTGTTCAGCTTTATTTTGATTTTTCGGGTTACAGCGACATGGCTATAGGAACCGCACGGATGCTGGGCTATGATTTAAAAAATAATTTTAATCTTCCCTTCCGTTCAGCGTCTGTAGCTGAATTCTGGAGAAGGTGGCACATTTCGCTGATCAGTTTTTTTACCAGGTATATTTATTACCCCCTTACTTTCCGCTTTCGTCAACACAAACAAACAGCAGCCTGGTTTGGAATTATCATCACCTTTCTCATCTCGGGTTTGTGGCACGGCATAGGCTTTAGTTTTATCTGCTGGGCTTTGTGCCATGTTGTTTACCTCTGCTTTGAATTAAGTACAAAAAAAATTCGTTTCACGCTTTCAACAAAAATTTCACCCGGTATTCTGCACTACACAGGTCTACTCCTCACCTTCTGGGCTGTTTGTTTCAGCAATATTTTTTTCAGGTCGCTTTCATTTCCTTCTGCGGTTCATCACCTCCATAAACTGTTGACTGATTTTATGCCCAACAACTGGGAGGCTGAAGTTATTGCCCCGCTTGCTGTGGGCGGGCAACAGGCGGAATATTTTAACCTCAGCACAACTTTAACTTTGGTGTTAACTTATCTGATCTTTGAAAAAAGAATTGAAGCCTTTAGCCTGAGTGCTAAAATAAATTGGGCGTATCTTTTTGTTGCTGTTTTATTGATTGTTTTGTTTGGAGTATTCAATGCCGGTGAACGTTTTATTTATATGCAGTTTTAATGAAGTATATTTTAAAAATAGTGCTGTTTGTATTGAGCCTCTGGCTCTGCCTGTTTGCTTTGGAAAAACTGTACGATGCTGGATTAAAACACAACCAGAACATTAAATCAGCTTACATTCAAAACACTTCAATAAACGCAGGCATACTTATTCACGGCCCCTGCGAACCTTTGTGGATGATATCGCCGGCGGTGCTCGACAAACAAACCGGTGTAAAGTCTTACAACCTTGCTTTAAGTCACAGCGATTTTGCAGACAATTACCTGCACCTGTACTTGTATCTTCAACACAACAAAGCCCCGGCGTATTTATTTTTATATGTTACGCCCGAATCGATGGATGCGAACTACAACACCTTTAACACCTATCGTTTTGTGCCTTACCTGAGAGACAGCCTTGTTTCGAAAGTTATTTCGGAATGCGATCCCGGTTTTTACAAATGGGCAGACATTCCATTTATGAAATACGCTTATTACAACCACAAACAAAATTTTAATGTGGTACAGGGCTACAAACATTGGTTTACAAAGCGTGCCCTGCCTTATTTTCCGGACGGTTTTGAGCCTCCTGCAAAAATCACCTGGGACAATCACCTTGAAGAATTTATTCAGCTTTATCCCAAAGGGTACACTTTTAAATGGAATGCTTTGCGCGAAAAATACCTGCGCAAAACAATTGAACTGGCACAGTCTCATAAAATAAAAGTATACCTGTACGAATCGCCGGTATTAAAAGAAGCCATCGTTTATCAGCCCAACCGTCCGCAAATATTGAACAGGCTTAAATCATTGGCCGGCGAATACAAAGTAGAGTATTTATTGTTTGACCAGATGGAAATGGCCAATTCCAGAAAGTATTTTATTTCCATCTTGAACCTGAATTTAAAAGGGGGTGAATTGTTTACCGATTCCCT
>JAHEYF010000169.1 GCA_023251755.1 Bacteroidota bacterium | reverse complement strand
AAGCCCTGCCCATAGTAAATGCAGGCCCTGACCTCACACTTCCCTGTGCTGTGGGAACTGTTAACCTGAACCCCTTGTCGCAACAAAGTAACTATACTTACCAATGGGCTGGCCCCAATGGTTTCTCGTCCACCCAGTTTTTACCGGCCAGTCCTGTAAGCAGTATTGGTACCTATAGTTTAACTGCAATCAATACAGCAAACGGTTGTCAAAAAACGGATGTTGTTGTTGTAAACATGGGCATTGCACCTGTGGCAGGTTTTTCTTCCAATCCAATTTCAGGGCTTGCCCCTTTGCCGGTGCAGTTCACCAATACAAGCACAAACGCCTCCTTTAGCACCTGGTATTTTGGCGACGGTGCTTCTGCTACAAATACAAACAGCCCTGTTAATACCTACATGGTTTCCGGAAATTATACCGTGATGCTTATTGCTTCCAACGGAACACAATTGTGCAACGACACAGCGTACACAGAGATATGGGTGTATTCGGAACCAATCGTGGTGATCCCCAATATATTTACTCCCAATGAGGATAATATTAACGACGTTTTCAATATAAAAACAATTTCGGTGAAAGAATTAACCGTTGATATTTTTAACCGCTGGGGAACAAAGGTGAATAGTTTTGATGGAATGAGCGGCCACTGGGACGGAAAAAACCAAAGCGAAGGAACTTATTATTACATAGCCAAAGGAAAAGGCATAGACGGATCTTCCATTGATAAACAGGGCAATATCATGCTCGTTAAGTAGTTTAGAGTAGAGAGTCTATAGTTTAGAGTCTATAGTACAGAGTTTAGGGTTGGGATTCTCCACGATCCCACTCTAAACTATAGACTCTAAACTCTTGAAATATTACTTCGAAGGAAAACTCATTTTGTAGGTAGTGCCTTTCGAAAGGTCGTAGCCTCCTTCGCCGTCTAATTGTTCGGTTAATGATTCGATTAACATCAGGCCGAGCGATTCGGCGTTTTCCTGGGCGGTGCTTAAATCAAAGCCGGCCCCATTATCTGCTACTTCCAATACAACAGAACCATTGTTCTGTTTTAACGAAATGGTAATAAAACCTTTCTGGTCTTCTTTAAAGGCGTATTTATAAGCATTCGTAATCAATTCGTTTAAAATTAAACCGCAGGGAATAGCGGCAGTAAGGTCGAGGTAGATATCGGAACAATTGATTTTTATTTCGATATTTTTATTGGGTGCCGGGTAGGAGTATTGAATTTCTTCCATCAGTTCCAGCACATACTGGCGGATATTAATTTTATCGAATGAATTGCTGCGGTATAATTTTTCGTGTATAATCGACATGGAAACAACTCGGTTCCTGCAATCCAGCAGCACATTCTTAGTATGGCTGTTGGTTACATTGTTCATTTTTAAATTCAGCAGGCTGGTAATAACAGCCAGGTTGTTTTTTACCCGGTGATGCACTTCGGCCAATAATATTTCCTTTTCTTTTAAAGAGACCGTTAGTTGTTCTTCTGTCTGTATGCGCCGCTCAATCATTTGTTCCAGTTCAATTTTCACCCGGTTGTTGGCTTTACCGATTACATGCAAAATAAAAGAAGTAATAAGAACGGCCGTAACACAATTGTAAATAAACATCTGATGTCTGGCTTCGGTACTCAGGCTGTAATTGGCAAATAAATCCCGGTGAGTCAGCATATTTATTATTAAAAATGTAAGTGTAACAATGGTGTGGACGATGTATTTTGTTTTATACTTCCGCACATTGTATAACAAAGTAATGGCCATAATGACTGGGAAATAATACAGGAAAGTCCCGCAATCATAACCCCCGTAAGAATCGAAATAAAACAGGGCCAGGTTAATGGAAAAAATCATGAAAAACGAAGAGGCTACCGCTTTTCCATAATGATTGAGTAGCGGCACCAACAGTTGAATTAAACCAAAAATAAGCAAGAGGTAAGCGGAATAATATTCCCCAAGAAACAAATCATTCAGGCCATTAAAAAAAAAACCTGAGAATGCAAGGATGGAAAACTGGTTGACTAAGCTTACCCGCCGGATCATTTCCGGATCAGTATAATGACCGGTACCAATGTTTATTATTTTATTCCAGAATTTAAGCAATGCAGCGGGGGCTATTTTTCTTGAAAATACAGGATTAGTCTATACAAAGTTCGCTTTTTTAGATAAACCTACAAGGACATACCATAAAAAAAGAATTAACACAGCTGAATGTGTATAAGTTAAACAATAGGAAAATGAAAAATTACAGGTTTACGCCTTTTGAAGTTGTACCCGAAGCTGATAAACGGGAGGAAAGGTCATCGGCTTTAACAGATTTATGTGCAGGGCTTTTTCTTTCTTTGATTGAACTAATCACTATGTTCCCACTATCAGGCAGGGTGTACAGCACCTGTTTGCTTTTAAAAGAAGGGGAAGGGTTCAGCGGGGGCAGGTCTTTGTAGTTTTTAACATCGCCCTCTATTTCTTTTGTATCCTTAGCCGGGGCTTGTACCGGCTTCTGCATAAACGCGAAAGAAATACAAACCAACAAACAAACAAATATTATATTTTTTCTCATAAGCGGAGTAAATACTAATCAAAAGTACACATAACTTTTGATTTCAACGTTAAGAAATTGTCAAAAATCTATGTTTTTCGACTGTTTATCTTAATATTTTTGCATTTCACCGAAATTCTATGTCACTTGTTCGATTTGTCTGCAATAGTTTATTCGTTTATTTGTTTACCCGTTCATTAGTTACACTAACATATAAACGATTGAACAAATAAACTAAAGAACTTTTTTACTTTTGTTCATCTACCAAAAATTATGGCTTATAATAGTTTACAGGACTGCATCAATGACCTTGAAAAACATGGGCATTTAATACGTATAAAGGAAGAAGTGGACCCCCACTTAGAAATGGCTGCCGTGCATTTGCGTGTTTACGCGGCGCAGGGCCCTGCTTTGTTGTTCGAAAAGGTGAAGGGTTGTGAGTTTCAGGCCGTGTCGAACCTGTTTGGAACCCTGGAACGCAGCCGCTTTATGTTTAGGGACACCTTTGAAAAGGTACAACAGCTGATCGATTTAAAAAGCAATCCCTTAAAAGCCCTTAAACATCCATTGGCGAATACGGGCGTGGCTTTGGCCGCTTTAAAGGCCCTTCCTAAAAAAAATCCCATTAGCAAACCTGTATTGTTGAAGGAAACCACCATCGATCAACTTCCGCTTATTAAACACTGGAAAATGGACGGGGGCGCTTTTATTACCCTGCCCCAGGTGTATACGGAAGATATGGATAAACCGGGTGTAATGAACGCCAATCTCGGTATGTACCGCATCCAGTTAAACGGGAACGATTATAATTTAAATAAAGAAGTGGGTTTGCATTACCAGCTCCACCGGGGCATTGGGGTACATCAAAGCAAGGCCAATAAAAAAGGGCAGCCTTTAAAGGTGAGTATTTTTATAGGAGGCCCACCGGCGCATACCCTTGCGGCTGTGATGCCCCTGCCCGAAGGCGTGTCGGAATTGACCTTTGCGGGGGTATTGGGTGGAAAAAGATTTGCTTACACCTATAAGGACGGTTATTGCATTAGCACCGATGCCGATTTTGTAATTACAGGCGAAGTATTTCCCAACGAAAACAAACCAGAAGGCCCCTTTGGTGATCATTTGGGGTATTACAGCCTAACCCATGATTTCCCCGTGATGCGTGTTAACAAAGTGTACCACCGCCGGGATGCGATTTGGCCCTTTACCGTTGTGGGCCGCCCTCCGCAGGAAGACACCAGTTTTGGGGCACTTATACACGACCTGGCCGGCAATGCCATTCCCATTGAAATACCCGGTTTAAAAGAAGTACACGCCGTTGATGCGGCCGGTGTGCATCCTTTATTGTTAGCAGTGGGCAGCGAGCGATACACCCCCTATTTAAAAAACAAACAACCCGCCGAAATATTAACCATTGCCAATCACATATTAGGTACGGGGCAATTAAGCTTAGCCAAGTTTTTATTTATTGGTGCCGACGACTACAATCAATTGAATACACACAAGGTGGGGGAGTATTTTAAATTTATACTGGAACGGATCGACCTGCGCCGCGACCTTCATTTTTACACCAACACCACCATCGATACCCTCGATTATTCGGGTACCGGCCTCAACAGTGGAAGCAAAGTAGTGTTTGCCGCTTACGGTGATAAATTAAGGGACTTGGACAACACGGTTCAACCTGCATTTACACAATTAAACAATTTCGGACATCCCCACATAGCCCTACCCGGTGTACTTGTGTTGCAGACCGAAAAATTTATTTCATACCCAAAGGCCAAAGCCGAAATGGAAAGCCTGAACGAACAATTGAATACTAAAACAGCAGAACTCAGCAACACGCCCTTCATCATCATAGCCGACGATGCAGCATTTACGGCTCAAACAATAAATAATTTTTTGTGGGTAACTTTTACACGGTGCAATCCGTCACACGACATATATGGAGTAAACAGCTTTACTGATTTTAAACACTGGGGCTGCAAAGGGTCTTTAATTATAGATGCCCGGATTAAGCCCCACCATGCGCCCCCTGTAGAGAAAGACGCGGAAGTAGAAAAACGTATTGACCGCTTGTTTGAAAAAGGAGGAAGTTTGTATGGGAAAGTTTAGAGTCTATGGTTGGGAGTTTAGAGTTTGGGGTCTATAGTTTAGAGTACATAGTTGGGAGTTAAGATTTAATCTGACGGTAAGACTTAACTTTAAAGCTGTAAAACAAAAAATAAAACCCCAAACACTTATCTTTAAACTATGCACTCCCAAGTCTAAACTATAGACCCTAAACTCTCAACTAACTGTTACCCAAACGTGTTATATAATAAACGCTCATTTATGCTAAAAAAGTTTTTTGTTTTCTTTTTATTCCTTCTTTCGTCTTACATAGCCTGTTCGCAGGAACAGGAATTTACCCCGCCCATCGCAAAAAAAATTCCCAGTACATTGGCCATACACGGCGATACCCTCACCGATAATTATTTCTGGCTCCGGGATAAAAATGCCCCCGAAGTCATCAATTACCTCTACGCCGAAAATGCTTACGCCGATAACATCATGAAAAGCAGCACCTTTTTACAGAAGGTAATGCTGGAAGAATTCAAATCGCGGGGGAAAGAAGCCTACTCCACCCGCCCTGTAAAACGTAAAGCCTACTGGTATTATTCCCGTTACGAAAAGGAGCAGGACTACCCGGTGATCTGCCGTAAAAAAGACTCTCTTAAAGCGCCCGAACAAATTGTACTTGATGTAAATGAACTGGCCAAAGACCAGCCTTACTTCACCATAAGCGATTACCTCTATAGTCCCGACCAGCAAATGTTGTATTACGGGGTAGATACCAAAGGAAACCGTGTAAACAATTATTACCTGAAAGTCATCGACAAAGATTCCCTCAGTAAAGCGGATGAGTTGAAGGAAGTCATGAGTTTGATCTGGGCCAGGGACAATAAAACAGTGTACTATACCAAACCCGAGCCCAAAACCCTGAGGCAGTACCGGGTATACAGGCATCAGTTGGGTGCAGCCCAAAGCAGCGATGTGTTGGTATTTGAAGAACCCGATAAAACCATGAACATAGACATGTCTGTTTCTGCTTCGCGCGAGTATTTGTTTTTGGATGTATTAAAAACAGAAACCACCGAATTTTATTATATGAAAGCTGATGGTAGCGCAACCCAGCCCACCTTGTTTTTAAAGCGGGTACCCGGCCTGCGTTATTCGCTTGAACACACCGAAGGCGATGAGTTTTACATCCGTACCGATAAGGACGCCATGAATTATAAATTGTGTAAAACCAATATTAAGCAGCCCGATATGGCCCACTGGCAAACCATTGTTCCGCACCGCGACCAGGTGCTTTTTGAAGATGTAAAATTCACCAAAGACTTTATGCTCCTCAAAGAAAAAGAAAACGCCCAGGACAGGGTACGCATTGTGAACCGTAAAACAAACGAGAGCAGCACGCTTGATCCGGGAATAGACTTTTATTCCATTGATTATGGTTTTACCGATTACGATTACAATACCTCAGAATGTATTGAATACACCTTTTCCAACATGATTAGCCCCAGCCAGAGCTATAGTTATAATTTATACAGCGGCGAAAAAACACGGGTGCAAATGGACACTGTTTTAGGCCTGTACATTGCGGGCAATTATGAAACCAAACGCATTTACGCCCCTGCAAAAGATGGTAAACTGGTACCCATTACATTGTGTTACAAAAAAGGGATCAGCCTCAACGGCAACAACCCCACCTATTTATCTTCTTACAGTTCCTACGGATCACCCAACACCCCCGGTTTCAGCCCATTGTTCATTAGTCTGCTCGACAGGGGTTTTGTGGTAGCCACAGCACATTTAAGAGGAAGCAACGACCTGGGCATGCACTGGTATGAAGACGGAAAGATGATGCACAAAAAAAACACCTTCACCGATTTTATTGCCTGTACCGAATATTTAATTGAACAAAAATACACCCGGCCCGAAAAGATAGCTATACAGGGCATTAGCGCCGGTGGTTTGTTAATGGGCGCGGTGAACAATATGCGCCCCGACCTGTTCAACTGCGTGGTGGCCAACGTGCCTTTTGTAGATATAGTAAACACTATGTTGGACGAAACACTGCCCCTCACTACTTTTGAATTTGAAGAATGGGGAAATCCAAAAATAAAAGAACACTACGATTACATGATAACCTATTCGCCTTACGACAATGTGAAGCGGCAAAAATACCCCAACATGATTATCACCAGCGGTTTTAACGATTCGCAGGTGCCATACTGGGAACCCGCCAAATGGACAGCCAAACTGCGCGACCTGAAAACAGACACGAATTTATTGTTGTTTAAAACCAACATGAACGGCGGACATACGGGTTCCTCGGGCCGCAGCAGCAGGTTTAAAGATATGGCCTTTCAGTTTGCCTTTATTATGCGCTGTCTTGGTGTTACCGAAAACTACATTACCGTAAAGGGTAAAGTGGTAGACAATTACAACAACGAAATACCATTTGTAAACGTATACATTGATGGCACCACCAACGGCACCACTTCCAATGCCGAGGGGGAATTTATATTGGTGGTAAAAGAAGCCAAAGACATTTCACTTGTTTTTCAAACCCTGGGTTACATCAAACACAAAGAAAAAATTGACCTCAACACCCGCACATCAGATTTAAAAATAAAATTAAAATCAGAAGATTTCCAGTTAAAAGAAGTCGTAATTAAAGGCAATGCCAAAGACCCCGCCTATGCCATTATGCGCGAAGCCATTAAACGCCGCAAAGAAAACTTAGAAAAGGTGCAATCCTTTTCGGCCGATATTTATATGAAAAGCAATGTGAAGTTGTTACAGGTACCCAAAAAACTTCCTTTTTTTATCGATAAAAAAAACATACCCGATTCCAACAACCTTGGAATAGTCTACCTTTCGGAATCGGTAGCCAAATACTACTTTATGCGCCCCGATAAAAAGAAAGAAGAGATGATAGCCAGCAAAGTAGCCGGTACCAAAACAGGTT
>JAHEYF010000168.1 GCA_023251755.1 Bacteroidota bacterium | reverse complement strand
AGCCCCCTTGCTTTTTAAAATTTCGCCCAGCCAGAAACTTACTTCCGGAAAAACTTTTCCATTGTCTTTGCTGTATATTTTACGGTACCAGTGCTCGGCAATGGCTATATCGTAATTCAAACGGCTGGCCTGTGCGTATTTGTACTGGTAATCCATTGCCGAAGAATCGATGAGGATGATTTGATTGTAGACTTGTGCAGCCGAGAAATAATCTTTTTGCTGCATAGCTTCTTCCCCTTGTTTTAAAAGATTTTTCAGGCTTTGCGCGGAAAGCAGGGAAGTGAAAAATAAAAAAGCCGTAAGCAGGAAGAATTTACTTTTGTGTAAAAGCTTTGAATCCGAATATACTTGTACAACTCTCGCGGTCATAAAACTATTTTTTAAGCTTTTTTGTTCTTTCGTTTATTCGTTCATGTGTTAGCTGTTAACTGAAGAACGAATGAACAAATAAACAATTGAACTGAACGTTCATTTCTCGTAACCGAGATCGTTCTTTTGGCTCCTGGCTTTTAAATTTGACTTATTTCTCGCAGAGGAACGCTGATTAAAACGCAGAGTTCCACAGAGGATTTGATCCTTACCGGAATCATTTCTTTCTCACCTTCTGACATTCTCACTCTCTCACTCTCTCACTCTCTCACTCTTTTAACTTTTAACTTTTAACTTCTAACTTTTAACTTAGCATCACATATAAATAGGACACACTCTTTTCTTAGGAATAAAAATACTTTCTTTTTTAAAGATGTAAATCAGTGCAAATTCAATGGCCCCCCTTCGATTGGTAGCGGCCCTGAAAGCGGAGGTGTTGATATCGTAACTCATGCCGAATTGCCATTGTTTGTAATCATAACCTACACGCATAACAAGGGCATCTTGTAAACGGGTGTAAAACCCGGCACTGACCGCCTGCCTGTCTTTGCTGTTTAAAGCGTAAGAACATTTGGCCCCCAATACGGTTTCATGAAATTTTCCTTGCCGCTCATACATCAGTTCGGTATTGACACTCAGCCTTTGTGCTATTGGGAAGTTAAAAGAAAGGGATGACACTATTTTCGGATCGAGGCGAATATCGGCATTGTTGAAATAGGATATTTTAGGTTTATTGAAATGCGACAAGGAAATCCCTCCGGTAATAATTGTTTGCTGGCTGAGGTGGTATTGCAATACCAGGCCGGAAGCCACATCAAAATAGGTGTGCGAGATGGCCGGAAAATTTTCGCCCGTTGGCAAAGCAGGATTGTAGGAGTCGCCGTCAAACTGATTGTCGAAGGTTTGTTGATTGGTTCTGAAACCAATGTTGGTTATTCCGGGTTGCAGGCCGACGCTGAGGTATAAACTGGAATCACTATTGAGTCTGGCTATATAAGACAAGGGTACAGACAATTGCGTGGTACCATATTTACTATCGCCCGACACATCGTTGTTAAACAACAAACCAACACCGGCATGGTTGCTTTTTGTTTTTAGTTTTGCGTCACCCATCAGCGAAACAGTGGAATAGGGCACCGGCACAGCGCTCCACTGGCTGCGGTAAATAGCCCCTGCACGGTAATCACCGTCAAAAAGGCCGGTAAAGGCCGGGTTCAGGTTAAGGGGCGACATATTGTACTGGGAAAAATGAATGTCCTGCCCCTGTGTATAAAAACCGCAGAGCAATAAGAGCAGCGCTGAAATATATTTTAATTGTACACAGACTTTCATTTAGCGAATCAGTGTTATGTTTCCTTTTCTAAACGACTCATCACCATTGTTGCATTTTACTTTGAGGTAATACCCAAAAACCCCCGGGTCTGCTTTCATGTCTTTGTAAACCCCGTCCCATCCTTTTGATATATCATTGGTTTCAAACACCATTTGCCCCCAGCGGTTGTATATAGCAAAATACAATTCCTGCACAACACTGCTTCTTACATACAACACATCGTTTTTACCATCGTTGTTTGGCGTAAAAGTGTTCGGAACAAAAACAGTGGCCTCGTCGCAGGTGTTGGCAATAACGTACACCGTTACTCCGTCTAATAAATAGGTGCAACCGTTTGCATCGCTCACCATTGCCGTATAAGTAGTGGTGTGTGCCGGTGTTGCAACAGGGTTAAAAGAATTGGGGTTGTTTAAACTTGCCGGGGGAGTCCAGTTGATGGTGAAAGGTGCAGAGAGTGAGCTGGACAAGTTGGAGGAGCCGCCTTTGGGAATGGTATCGGGGTTTGCAGCCGTAATCAATTGTGAGGCGGCAAGGGAAGTAACATTCACAGTGGTGCTCAATACAGATGAGCAGGTGTCGTTGTTTGAATTAACAGTGGTGATGGTCACCGAATAAGTAGTGGTAACCGCAGGCGTAGCCACCGGATTGGAAATAGTGGACGAACTGAGTGTGGCTGCCGGAACCCAGCTGTAGGCAATACCACCCGTAGCACTTAATTGCGCTTGCCCGTTTTGACAGATGGTTTGCAGGGCATTGATGGTGACCGGGTTAAAGTTGGCGATTGTCACAGGTATTGTTATTGTATCCGGACAATTCGTAGTGTTATTTGAAATAAGAGTAACGGAATAAGTCCCCGGAGTGCTGTATGCATGTGAAGGGTTTTGGGTAGTACCGGTATTTGTATCACCAAAGTTCCAGGTCCATTGCACAGGATTGCTATAGGAGGAATCTGTAAACTGAACCGTGTTGCCGCATGGACTCAGGGTGTAATTGAAGTCTGCATTTATAACAGGGTTCACAGTGATGTAAGAATACGTTGAATCGGTGATGTTGCATTTGCTGGAATCAACCACGTATAAATGCACCAGGTAAATACCCGGACTTGTGTATGTTTTAACGGGATTGTTAATCAGGCTGGTGGTGTCGTTGTTCCCAAAGTCCCATAAATAGTGTGAACCGCTTGTGCTTTGGTTGTTGAATTGAACAGTGAGGGGGGCACAGCCGTTAAAATAACTTGCAGTAAAATTTGCATGGACAATGGGCACCTGGAAATCGAATTTGAATGTTCCGTTGTTGCAATTGCCGGAGTGGTTCACGTTGGCACCTGTATTGGGCCAGGAGCCGGGGGTAACCGGAAAGTCGTCGTGGTTGCCACAACCCGCGCAAACTGATTGGTAGATGATCCCTTTTTTATCAAAGCGGCTTGTTCCTCCGTCCACGTGTTCGCGGCTCAGGCTGCCTCCAAAATAACTTCCATAAATTAAGGAGGAGGCATTTTGATTGAGCACCATCAGGTAAAAGTTAAAACCATCGGTGTTGGAATTAAGTGCATTGGATGTTACCGGCATTCCGGTTGTGGCCACTCCGGTAATGATGTTCCCGCCCCAGCCACTGAGGTAAATTTTTTCACAGTAGTCTATTAAAAAAGCCGAAGGGGAAATGTCTGTATTGGCCCCGCCGCTTCCAATTACAGTGGAGTATACAATGCTGCTTAAAGTGTTGTTGAACCTGGTGATGAATTGTTTCCCGTTGGCATTGCTGTAAGTGGCATTGAGAACAGGCATGCTGCCCAGACTTTGCCCGTATACATAGACGTTGTTGCTCCTGTCGTTTTGAATAAAATAAGACTGGTCGTAGTTGGAGGTGCCGATATAGGTTGCGTTGAGTATACTGTTTCCTGCCGCATTAATTTTTGCGATGTAGCCGTCGGCTTTTCCTCCGTTGTAGGCAGTGCTGTAGGCGCCCGCAGTGACCGGAAAATTGCTGCTGCGTGTTCCGCCGGTAATAAACACCTGTGAAGTGTCGTCTACCACCAGGGCGTAGCCTGCATCGTTGTCGCTGCCGCCCAGATACGAGTCCCATATTAATTGCGAGAGGTTGGGGTTGAATTTAACCACCACAGCGTCCTGCTGCCCGCCCAGACTGTTGTCGAAACCGCCAACAATGGGGAAATCGGAAGAACGGGTGGAGCTGGCGATGTAACAATTGCCTGCTTTGTCTACCTGTATTTCGCCCCGGTACTGATCGCCGTAATTGAACTGCAGGGAGTCGAGCGGGTATTCCCACACCCCCCAGGTTGCAATAAATACGGTGTCGTTGTTGTTGTTGACCCCGTCGTTTTTACTTCCGCCCAGGTAAGTGGAACCCAGTAATGAAGAACCCGTTCCGTTGAGTTTGCTTACATATATATCGGTGCCGTTACCGAATGTTGTTCCGTTGGCGGCAAAACTTAAAAAGGTCCCGCCGTTGAATGTCTGGTCGTAAGCCGTTGCAGTGGTGGGGAAATCAGAAGAACCGGTGGCCCCGTATAAAAACAAATTGTTTTGTGCATCCACCACTAAACTTGTAACAATTTCACTGCCTGTTGCCCCTCCAATATAAGTAGAGTATTGCAAAAAAGTTCCGGATGAATCGTATTTGGTAATCACCACGTCTGTTCTTCCGTTCGCCACTATTCCATTGTAGGTGGCATCGTAAGCGCCTATGGTAACAGGGTAACCGGCACCAAAGGCCGTTCCGCCCGAGTATAAATTTCCAGTGGCATCGTAGGTAGCCGTCATCCCGAAATTATCGGCGGTTGAGCCTGATGAACAGGCAAACACCAGTACCGGGTCAATCACCAGTTCGTAAGCTTTGTTGTAACCCGAAGGGAAAGAAAAACTAACCGTGTTGTCTTCCAGTATAAACTTACAGGGAACAGGTATTGTTTGACCATTAATGACCTGATAAGAGTATGGTTTGTGCTCGCTCAGTTCGTTGATGGAAGTTGTGATATTAAGCACCCCTTTTTTTAGCTCAATGTTCTCCACCCCTTCGTAATGCATTTTTATTGAATGGGCATTTGCTCCGGCTGCGACATAAAAATTGGTTTTGATACTGTTTTCCTTTCCCAGTATTTGCATATCAATGCCGGGGTATAAGTTGTGGTATTGTACTTCTTTAAAATTGCGGACCTGCCCCGCCCATTTTTTAGGGTCGTTGCCAATGAAAAAATTGCAATAATCGTGTGTGACCTGGTGCGCAGCATAACCCGGATTTGCAGAAGCCCCCTCGAACTCAACTTTAAAAGCGTGGTAACGCATAACTGATTTGTCGATTGTTTTGTGCCGGGAAGGGATGTGCAGGGCACGCAACAATTCCTTGTCGTAGAAATTATAAGTAATGCAATTTTTTTCGAGGTACATTTCACCCCCGTCCAATTGCGCGCGGTAGGCTATTTTAGCTTCCCACTGGTTTTTGTTTTCTGTAAATTTTATCAGACTGCTGTGGTCCTGGGCAAAAAAAGAAAAGGAATACAGGAGGCACAGAAAAGCAGCAGAGTACTTCCTGAATAACGCAAGCTTATAGTGGACGCCTGTTGTAATCATGTTAAAAGACTTGTACTGATTTATTTTTTCGAAAAGTATGTATTTTATTGTACTTGTATCAAACAAAAAAAAAGTATTTTTTAGAATCGCAACAAATGTGTATTAAAATGGGGCACATCCGGCTTACCAAATATAATAAAAAAGAAACCGCTTTGTTCAGGTAATCAAATAGAAACCACAGGAGTCGGTTTGAAATTTATTTATAATCCGACTCAAAAATAAATCCGATGCTTGTCTTTTGTTTATTTTAACTTGTACGCCCTGGCGGACAAAACATGATCAGACTGTTCGGCTACTCTGTAGCCGTGCTTGGTTATATTATCCAGGTACTAAGAATATTGGGCTACTCTGTAGCCCTTGTTATGTTAAACACACACAATTGTTTTATAAATAAAATTGAACAGGCTCCTGATAAACAAAAGTACTTATTTTGGTACACTGGCATAACCCTGCTGGGCCAGTTTGTGATCGGGTTTTAAACGCAGGCAGTTTTCAAAATAGAATTTGGCTTTTGCAAAATCTTTCATCATATACGAGGCCCCGCCCAGGTTGTACCATATCTCAGGGTCGTTGGGGTTGTATTGCGAAGCTTTTTCCATCTGCTGAATGGCCCCGGTAAAATTGCCCGCTTTACCCAGTTCGTTGCCTTTCAGTACATAATAATTGGCCAATAGCTGGTAATAGGTCACAAGGAAAGGATTGCCGGGGTACAATTTTTTTGCTTTCACCCAGGTTTCTTCCGCTTTTTCAAATTCATTTAATTTATAATAAGCCAGACCCAGGTTTAAATAACCGTTCACATATTTTGGGTGAAGCTGGAGCGCATGTGTTAAATAACCCACTGCTTTTAAACGGTATTCTTTTGCATGCAGACTGTTTCCGGGTTTATCGGAAAGGTCGATCCAGCGGGCACCGGCATTGCCCAGGCACATGACACTGTTTGGAACTGTATTTACATCGGTGGTAAACAAAGTAATGTCGTTTTTCCATTCGGCATTGCGTTGTATGGTTTTAAATCCGCAGAGCACGGTAACAATAAGGGCGAAGCCCATTACAAGTGCAGCCTGGGTTTTTAGTGTGGGAATAATTTTTTTTAAGCCTTCTGTCAGCAGCCAGGCGATGGCTATTGCAAAACCAACCGAGGAATGATAAATTAAACGTTCGCCCATGGTAGCGCCGATATCCAATACAATGTTGCCAATCATAAAAAGGTTGGCAAAGTAAAAAAGTAAGGCAAAAGACAAAGGGTGTTTGCGTTTGAACAACACAATGGTCAATACAATCAGCGATACATGTACAACAAGCGAAAGCAGGGTGTCCCAGCTGGCAAAGGTCCTGTATGCAATTGTGTTGTATGAATAGTCAGAGCTTAAGGAAGAAGGGAAAAATAAGAGGGCGATGTATTTGAGCAGCACAAACAGTTTAGTGGCATAAATCTGCAAAGGGGAGTTTTTAATCAGCAGATAAGGGTCGTTCAGGATCTCTTCGCCCACCTTGGCCGCTTTTGGATTCAGCACAGTCGCATGAAAACGCATGGCGAGGTAAGTCAGAAAAGCAATGCCCAGCACACACAATATGGAGACAAAGTTTTTTGATTTAAAATCTTTCATAAAAAGAAAGGGGCTGATGATGGCAAAAAGCAAAGGAACTATTTTAAAGTAATTTTTGTCGTGCGCTTCAAAGTAATACATGATATAAGCAGAGATCATAAATAATCCCGCAAACAACCAAAGGCTGGTGTTTTTCAGGTTGATCTGCGCCGGCCTGAAAATCATTACCATTAAAGGCACCAGGGCCAAAAGGGTAACTGCATACTCTTTGCTGAGCAGGGCAAGTAAATACATGACCCCCGAAAGAACAAGGTTTCGTACACTGGAAGTTTGCAATGTTTTTAAAACAAAAATAAAGGTGAGAAGGATAAAGATGAGCGAAAATATTTCGTCGCGGCTTTTCATATTCGCTACCACTTCGGTATGAATAGGGTGTATACAAAAAATAAGGGCGCTTAAAAAAGCAAGGTCGGGCTTTGAAGTAAAAATATAATTTTTTAAAAAATAAAAAAGCAATAAAACCGATACTACAAAAAACAACATGTTGTTAAAATGCCTTAAGCCACAGCCTTTCACAAGGGTGTCGTATTCGTTGTACAAGCCGTCTTCGTTTGTATCTTCGTTTTCATCTGGTTTTTGATTTTTATTCAAATCCCAGCTGTTGGGTTCTAATTTTCCCTTTTTATGTGTACCGATAAAATTCTGTTCAATGGAAAAACTAACAATTGATAAGGGCCTGTAACGTCCACCGGCCAGCTGATCATCGGCGTTCATCTGCCGGTAAAAACTATAATAGGCATCGTGGCTTAAAATATCTTTTATACCCGAGGAACCCTTCATTACAAATTCATTCTTGTGAATAACAATTCCATCGTCAAGGGCAAACTC
>JAHEYF010000167.1 GCA_023251755.1 Bacteroidota bacterium | reverse complement strand
ACTGGCTAATTAATTAAATTTACGCAATATACAATTTTATTTAAAAAAAAAGCCCTCCACTTGAAATGGGGGGCTTTCATTAATTAATTACAATAATACTAAAATTTTCCTTTGAAATTTACTCCGAGCTCAATTTTTTTCAAGGCAGTAATATAAGCGCCTATTCTCATGGTGGTTTTATACTCAGTGGCATTGTTCCACACATTGTCAAAAGCCACCTGCATACTTAAATCATGTTTTTGGTTCACTTCTGCTTCGGGCCAGTAATAGCCCATTTTATTCTGCACCCATTCAAAATACGATACGGTAACCCCGCCACCATTGGCCAATATATCGGGAACAACAATAACGCCTTTGTCTTTCAGGATTTCATCCGCTTCAGGCGTAGTAGGGCCATTGGCGCCTTCAATAATGAGTCGGGCTTTAACACTTGGTGCAATTTCGGCGGTTATTACATTTTGTATGGCTGCCGGCACTAAAATATCACATTTGCAGGTCAACAGCTCAGCATTGGTAATTGAAGTACCGCCGCTAAATCCTTTTAATACGTTTCCGTTGTTTTTTGCATAAGCGATGGCCGCTTTTATATCTATTCCGTTTGCATTGTACAGGGCGGTGGTGTGGTCAGAAATAGCCACTACTTTTATGTCTTGTTCCGCAATAAGGCGTGCAGCGTGCGATCCTACGTTTCCAAAGCCCTGGATGGCAACAGTCACTTCTTTTAAGTCGAGGTTTAATTTTTCCATAGCACAAATGGTCGCCACCATTACCCCACGTCCTGTAGCGGCATCACGCCCTAAAGAACCACCCAATACAATTGGTTTGCCAGTTACCACACCCGGAGAATCTTCCCCTTTTATTTTATTGAATTCATCTAACAACCAGGCCATTTCGCGGCCACTGGTGCCCATGTCCGGGGCAGGAATATCTTTGTTTACACCAAATACATCAGACATTGATTTTGTATAAGCGCGGGTTAAACGTTCGAGTTCACCTAAACTTAATTTTTTAGGGTCGCATTTAACACCACCTTTGCCACCACCGTAAGGCAGGTTGGCTACAGCGCATTTAAAGCTCATCCAGGCCGCCAGGGCCATTACTTCGTCCTGACAAACATCCATTGCATAACGGATACCACCTTTTGAGGGGCCAAGGGTTGTAGAATGAATACAACGGTAGGCTTCAAATATTTCGGTTTTGCCGTTGTCCATTTGAACAGCAAGGCTTACTTTCACTAATTTTTGAGGGTTTCTTAAGATTTTTGCAACGTCGTCAGAGAGATTCATTAGTCTTGCGGCAGCATCCAATCGCGCAAGAACAGAGTCAAACATACTATCGTGGTTTTGAGCACCAGGTTGAACTGTTTCAGTAGCCATCATCGTCATGTTAAGTTTGTAATGTTAGTTAGGAAAAAATTTGTCCGCAAAGGTAAGAAATTATTAAAATAGAGGAAATATTATCGATTAAAACTACTATTATATTGTCGGGTTTTACATTTAATGGGTTAAATACAAGTACGAAAAAATAAAAGGGGAGGCTAAAATCAAACTGTCAAAACGATCAAGAATTCCTCCATGTCCTGGCATTATGCTTCCCGAGTCTTTAACCCCTGTACTTCTTTTCAGCATACTTTCAATTAAATCGCCCATGGTTCCGATAATGGCAATAATACTCGCAATTACCAACCAATCAAGGGTGCTGAGCGATGTGTTGATCTTAGAAGAGATGAGAAAAGCCGCCCCGATGGTCAGGATTCCACCGCCAATACTGCCTTCCCAGGTTTTTCCGGGAGAAATGCGTTCGAATAATTTGTGTTTACCAATTGAACTGCCCACTAAATAAGCGAAGGTATCGTTGCTCCAGATCAACAATATAATACCCAGTGGAATTTGCCAGGCATAGACAAAATCGGGAGTAGCACCGCTTATATCAATGATTGTTTTGGGTTCAACCGGAATGGAAGAGAATAGTTTGAAGGGAAGTACAACATACAAAAAACCAATAACGGTTGCAGCTATGTTTAAAAAGGGGGTTTCGGATTTACGGTACAATTCAAGGATAAAGATTAAGAAGACAATGGGGAGTAGGAGACAAAGGACTTTCAAATTAATAAAAGAGCTAAAAATGCTATCGTTAAAGCGAACCAGGTCCCAGCTGTATATGAGTATACCAGCCAGCACACCCAAAGGTTTATTGGGCCTCACCTTGTTTTTTTCGATTAAACGGTAAAATTCGAGCAGGCCCCATATAGAGAGTATGAAAAATAAAGTGGTAAATGAATAAACGTTCCAGCAGATACAGCTCACTAAAACGACTACAAATACAACTGCGCTAAGGGTTCTGGTGCTGAGGTTTTTTAAGTTGAGGGCCATCAGGAAAAAAATTTGGTTCTAAAATTTAAAGGGTATCGTCAACTAAAAAACAGTACAGTTGTTGCGGGCCATGCACCCCCTGTACCAGGGTTTGCTCAATGTCCGCAGTCCGGCTGGGGCCACTGATGTGCGTAATCATGCCGGGCATTTTGTTGTTGTACTTTTCTTTTAGCAGGTTAAATGTGTCTTTGGTATTGAGTACGAGTTGAGAAACGTTTGCTACAACAATATGAATATTGGCATAAAAAGGGATTTTTCTGCCCGCTGCCTGTCCCGAAGACACAACAATACTACCTGTGCGGGCAACAAGGCATTCGCAGGTGGTGACGGCAATGTTAACTTTGTCTATCAATTCCAGGCGGTCGATAATGGGTGTTCCTGTTTTTTCTATTATTTTTTTTAAGTCCAGGTCAAAACAAAAAACAGCGGTGTGGTCTTTTAAAACGATGGAAAGGTTTTCCTGCAATTCCTTCGTGTCAATACAATAAACAAATTGCCCGTTAAGTTGTGTAAACTCACGGGCAAATAGTAATTCTAAACTTTCCTCTTCCGGTTTAAACAGTCCGGAGTCTAAGTCTATATTCAAATAAGATGTATCGGCGCGCTGTGTTAATGCTTTGCGAACTTTTTTTAAAATTTTTTCGCGGGTGTTGGTCGCATCATCCATGTTGAGCCTTATTCGGGATTGGTGCTGATGTTTTCAGGTGTTTCGTTCACAACAGGGCTAACAATCTCCTTCGCTTTGGCTTCGGCAATTTCCTTGTCGTGTTGTTTCAAATCTTCCTCAACATCTTTGGCAAAGGTACGTTTCCCGAATATCAGCTCCAGGTCATCGCGGAATATAACTTCTTTCTCCAATAATTTTTCAGCTAATGCAGCTAATTTATCTTTGTTGTTCATCAACAACTCCCTGGTACGCACATAAGCCTGCTCAATCATTTTTTTCACTTCTTCATCAATCGTTTGTGCAGTATGCTCGCTGTAAGGTTTCCCAAACGAAAACTCCGACTGCCCGCTTGAATCATAATAACTGATGTTTCCGATTTTATCGTTGAGGCCATAATAAACAATACAGGCATAGGCTTGTTTGGTAATTTTTTCAAGGTCGCTCAATGCACCTGTTGAAATTTTCCCGAAGGTAATTTCTTCAGCAGCCCTTCCACCTAATGCAGCGCACATCTCATCCAGAATCTGATCAGGAGTGGTAATCTGTCTTTCTTCGGGTAAATACCAGGCAGCGCCTAAGCTTTTTCCGCGGGGGACAATGGTTACTTTTACCAATGGGGAAGCGTGTTCCAGCAACCAGCTAACAGTGGCATGGCCGGCTTCGTGAAAGGCAATGACCCTTTTTTCGTGCGGGGTAATAATTTTGTTTTTCTTTTCCAAACCACCTATGATACGGTCAACAGCGTCTAAGAAATCCTGTTTTGAAACGTGTTTGTTATTTTTACGTGCAGCAATTAAGGCGGCTTCGTTACAGATGTTGGCAATATCGGCCCCGCTAAAGCCCGGAGTTTGTTTGGCTAAAAATTCTATATCTATTGTATCGTCTAACTTCAGGGGTTTCAAGTGGACTTTAAATATATCTTTACGTTCATTCAGATCAGGCATGTCCACGTAAATTTGTCTGTCGAACCGACCCGGGCGCAACAAGGCCTTGTCTAAGATGTCGGCACGGTTGGTAGCGGCAAGTATAATTACACCACTATTGGTACCAAAGCCATCCATCTCGGTCAACAACTGGTTCAGGGTGTTTTCGCGTTCATCGTTCGACCCCTGCGATATGTTTTTACCACGGGCACGGCCAATGGCGTCTATTTCATCAATAAATACAATACAGGGGGCTTTTTCTTTGGCCTGGCGGAATAAATCACGCACCCTTGAAGCACCAACCCCAACAAACATTTCAACAAAGTCGGAACCCGAAAGGGAGAAGAAAGGGACTTTTGCTTCGCCGGCAACAGCTTTCGCCAAAAGGGTTTTACCGGTACCCGGAGGACCTACCAACAAAGCTCCCTTAGGAATTTTAGCACCCAGGTCGGTGTATTTTTTCGGGCTCTTTAAAAAGTCTACAATTTCTTTGATTTCTATTTTAGCGCCTTCTAATCCGGCCACATCGTTAAATGTAATTTGAACATTGGTGTCTTTGTCAAACAACACGGCTTTTGAACGGCCAATGTTGAATATCTGGCCACCGCCTCCACCACCGCCCATACGGCGCATAATAAAAATCCAGACCACCACCATTAAAACAATGGGTAAGATCCAGCTCAGCTGATCACTCCAGTCGGTACGGTCTTCACGCAAAGGCGAAATGATTAATTCGGCGGGTAGATTGGCCTGGGTTTGCACCAGGCGCACCTGCTCAATAAAATCTTTCACGTCCAATACTGAAACAATGAAATGCGGGCCGTTGAATTTTTCGGTGGCCGGGTAATAGGGTTTGTTATCCGGACCCACTATTTTTGTATAACGCTCTAATTTAAGGCACTCAGGTTTAATGTATATTTCGGCGTATTTCCCATTGATGACGGCTATTTTGTACACATCGCCTTTTACAAGCATATTCTGCTCAAAGTCGGTTTCACTGATTGGTTTAGGCCTTTTCCCAAATCCAACCCCGTCTGACCAGGTGAGTACAAGCAGAGCCACTACTACAATTGCGTATATCCAGTAAAAGTTGAAAGAGTTTTTAGGGGAATTGTTGTTGTTGCTTTTTTTAGAAAAACGTTCACGCATTTTTTCGAACTGTGCCTTTCTTTCGTCCTGGTTCTTATCCTGATTACTATTTTGTTCGTCGCTCATTTTTTGTTTAGGAAATATTTTGAAAAAAATTAGTATTAATCTTTAATTGTTTTGATGTCGGCATCGGCCCATAAGCCTTCGATGTTGTAAAATTCACGGATTTCGCGTTGAAATACATGCACTACAATATTGATGTAATCGATCAGGATCCATTCAGCATTGCCATGGCCTTCTGAATGATAAGGCTTTTCGTTTGTTTTCTTTTTAACGGTTTCTTCCACCGATCCAGCAATGGCGTCTACATGGGTGTTTGAATCTGCATCACAAATCACAAAATAATCACAGACCCTGTTTTCAATTTTCGAAAGGTTGAGAATGGTGATGTTTTTCGCTTTTTTATCCTGCATTCCTTCAACAATCGTATCCAACAGGTTGCCCGCCTCATCGGCAGTAGTAACTTTTACAGGGCGTTTGCTGCTTTTCTTTTTAGGAGAAGAGTTGATGAGTTTATTGGCTTCTTTCTGTAACTGATCTTTTTCAGAAATTGTTTTTTTAGAAACAGTCTTTTTTGCAGGAGAAGCTTTTTTCGCTGCTTTTTTTGGAGCCGCTTTTTTAGTGGGGCTTGTTTTTAATGTCTTGGCCATGAAATTGTTTAAACGTACTGTGTCATCCGACACCTTAAAATAAAGCAAATTAATTGTACAGTGCAAAAATAATCATTTCTTTTGTCAATTAATTTATGGATACTTTATTTGTAGGGCAGAAGATTATTCAACTTAACGAGGTGGCCTCAACCAATACCTATGCCATCAACCTGTTAAAGGATGTTAAAGTGCTGGAAGGCTCTGTTATTATAGCCGATAAGCAAAGCAACGGAAGAGGGCAGCGCGGGAATTTGTGGTTGGCTGAACCCTCAATGAACTTAACCTTTTCCTGCATTTTGTTCCCCTCTTTTTTAAACGCATCCAATCACTTTTACCTGAGTAAAATAACTGCCCTGGCTTTGTATGACGCATTGACAGAAATAATGAAGGATAGCCAACATGACATAAAAATCAAATGGCCGAATGACATTTTAGTAAATAATAAAAAAATAGCAGGCGTACTTATTGAAAATAATTTCAGGGCTGCACAGGTTCAACAGGCTGTGATTGGAATAGGTTTAAATGTAAACCAGGAAAATTTCGGAGAATTGAAAGCAACATCACTAAAAGCTTGTTGCACTAAAACGTTTTCTTTAAAAGAAGTATTGGCCATTGTATGCAAACATTTAGAAACCTGGTACCTGAAATTGCGGAATGCGAATGGTTACAGTGTGGTTGACGGGGCTTATTTAAACAGCCTGTATTTACTGAATGAATGGGAGCATTACGCCGCGGATGGACAAGTTTTTAAAGCAAGAATAAGCGGAGTGGACGACAGCGGGAAATTAGTAGTGGAGATGGAAAACAACAGCCTTAAAAAATTTGATGTGAAGGAAATTGTTTTTCCTTAAACATATTTATTGAAAAATTTCTTTCAGCTTTTCACCCATTTTATTTACCAGCGAAACGAGGGATTTTTCAGCCATTCCGTTTAATACGACGTTCATTTCGTAATCCATGGTAATCCTGCAATTGCAGCTATTCTCGTCTATACGAATTATTTCAATTGTAAAATTAAAAGGGTATTTTGAACCCGGAGAAGACTTGTAGCTGACGAGGGAACAAGGTATTTTATTTTCGATGTGAAGTTGAACTGAAATGATTCCAATTACCGAAAACGAACAGGAGTTTTCGGTACACTCCCAGTTCGCAATTTTATCTGCAGGCCATAAATCATGAAAGTTATGAAAGTCAGTAAGGAAGCCGTACACCTCTGTATCAGGTTTGTTGACTGTTTCTGTTTTACTGGTTATGGAATACTTAGACATAGTAGATGTGGGATGAGTAGCAAGTTGCAAGTAGCAGGTAGTAAGTATCAAGTAGTAGGTAGTTAGTGGTTCAATAAAAAAACAGGTATCATAATATTGAGATTGATCTTACTACCTGATACCTACTACCAACGACCTGCTACTTACTACCTGATCCCCTCTGTTTGTCCCCAGTTCTCAGGCGATTCGCGCCATTTTTTTAAAGGAGCTAAATCTTTTTCAGTGATGTAATTGCTTTTAAGGGCCTGCTCAATCAAAACATTGTAATTGCATAAAGTTTTTAACGTGCATTTGGCTTCTTTAAAATTAGTTTCGGCCACATTAAAGCCGTACGAGAATATAGCGGCCATTCCTTTCACAATACAACCGGCTTCGCGCAAAGCTTCTACTGCTTTAAGGCTGCTTCCTCCGGTGCTGATGAGGTCTTCAATAACAATTACTGTTTGTCCTTTTTCCACCACCCCTTCAATCATATTGCTTAAGCCGTGTTTTTTTGCTTCGCTGCGAATGTAAACAAATGGTAAACCGAGTTCCTGTGCTACCAGTGCACCCTGGGCAATTCCCCCGGTTGCCACACCTGCAATTACATCAGGTTTTGGAAACTCTTCTTTTATAACATCTACAAAACGTTGACGGATGTATGTACGTACAGCAGGGTAAGAAAGTGTTTTGCGATTGTCACAATAAATGGGCGATTTCCATCCCGATGCCCAGGTAAACGGCGATTCGGGTTGCAACTTAATCGCTTTAATT
>JAHEYF010000052.1 GCA_023251755.1 Bacteroidota bacterium | reverse complement strand
TGATCATACAACTCACAACGAACATCAGCGAAACCGAAAAGCAGCACATCATTCAAACTGTTTCAGGGCTTAAATACAAAAGCACAGAAGTAAAAACCCAACAGGGGCACTACTTTGTTTGCATTGGTAAAAACGAAATCGACATCCGAAGCATCGGAGCTTTAAGCGGCGTTAAAGATGTACACCGGGTATCGGAAGCTTATAAACTTGTTTCACGAAAATGGAAAGTCGGATCAAGCATACTTGACCTGGGCGATGAGGTAAAAATAGGAGATGGAAACATTTCCATTATGGCGGGTCCCTGCTCTATTGAAAACGAAAAGCAGGTAGAAAGCATTGTGGCTCATCTGGTGGAAAACAACATTCGTATCATGCGCGGTGGTGTATACAAACCCCGCAGCTCACCTTATGCCTTCAGGGGGCTTGGTATTGAAGGGTTAAAAATGTTCTCTTCCCTTTGCAGGAAAAACGGAATCAAAATCATTACCGAAGTCATGCAGGTTTCGCAGGTAGAAGAAATGTACGATTACATTGACGTGTACCAGGTAGGTGCCCGCAATTCACAAAACTTTAATTTATTGGATGCATTGGGCAAAGTAGACAAAGCCGTATTAATTAAACGGGGTATGAGCGGAACCATTGATGAACTCATGCAATCTGCTGAATATATTTTTAGCGGGGGCAACGAAAAACTGATGCTTTGCGAAAGAGGCATCCGTACTTTTGAAAATGCTTACCGCAATACCTTTGATATAAATGCCATTCAGGTGTTAAAAGACAAATCGCATTTACCTGTTATTGCTGATCCTTCGCACGGTGTGGGCATCCGCGATTATGTGCAGGGCATTGCCCTTGCTTCGGTCATTGGTGGTGCCGATGGAATAATTTACGAAGTGCATGAAGTCCCTGAAGAAGCCCTGTCGGATGGACAACAAACACTTAATTTCCGAGAAAGCAAAAACCTTGTTACAAAATTAAAAGCGATTGAAAAAATGAATATGAGTCTATAACCCGCTTTATATCCACTTGTAAATTATTTTAATAAACCTCCTTTTCCCCCTTTCACAAACAGGGAAAACCCCTGTGTTCTAATTTAAAATAGACGGCATCTTTGTTCTGAATTACAGCAAGTAAGTTCAACACTTAAACAACGCTTATATACAGTTCAATGAAGTCAACTATTTTATTTATTGGCGGAGGTTACACCACCCTGTTCGCTTACAAACAAATCTGCAACTCTTCCTCTCTCGTCAAAAAAATTAAAAAGGGGGAACTTGAATTAATCATCATTTGTGATCGCAAACACCATTATTTTCATGGCTTTACAGGCGATGTAATTGGCGGGGCAATGCCCGAACAGGCGGTTTACACACCCCTTAAAACAATTGTACCTTTTGCGCAACTTATTCAGGGCAGAGTGACTGTAGTTTCCCCATATTTAAACACTCTAAAGTATACAACTAAAACCGGGCTGAGCAAAGAGCTTAAATACGATCACTTAGTTATTGGAGCCGGGACAGTTGACAATGAAAAAACAGCAAAAGATTTTGCACACAGCACCTTTAGCATAAAAAAACCAAAAGGGCTTTACATTTTCAGAAAACAATTAGACTCCCTGTTGTTAACTTATAAAGACCAACAAACCCTTCCTGATCGAAAAGAGAAGGAACATATTGTGCTATCGGGTGCAGGGTTTACAAGTATAGAGATAGCTACCAATATGCACGATTACATGGCTGAAAAATATGGAGACCTGGTTCACATTACCATTGTTAATTCGGGTGATCAACTATTAAAGGAATGGCAACAACAGCCCAGGTTAATAAAGTATGCAGAAAAAATGCTGGACAAAAAAGGGATACGGGTTCTTCACAATTGCACCATAACAGCAACAACAGCCGAAGGGGTAAAATTGTCTGACGGGTCTTTTTTGAAAACGCAGTTAGTTGTAAACGCCACAGGGCAAATACCTGTAGTCCTGCAAGGATTAAAACACCTGTGCTTAAACAAAGAAAATAAAATAGAAACAACAGACTACCTGAATGCTTTGGGTCATAACAATATTTGGTGTGGTGGAGATATAGCTTTGGTTAAAAAACCTTTCGGTAAAGGCAAGTGTCCTCCAAATGCCTTGTGGGCAATCATGCAGGGCGAACGAATAGGAAAAAACATCAGACGCAGACTTGCGGGTAAAGTATCTGCAAAATTTCATTTCCCAGGCCTGGGGCAGGCTGCTGCATTTGGCAAGGGCCAGGGTGCATTGGAATTGTTTGGATTACCCGTATGGGGCTGGCCGGCTTACCTGATCCGCTTTGGATTTTTCTTTTATTTTTTTCCGGCAAAACTACGCCTGATTAAACTTTGCTGGAAGTCTTATACAGAAAGCAAGGGCTGGACATCTTTAACCGGGTCAAGTAAAAATAAAAACTTTGCACCTGAATACAGGACCCTGATTGGACAACATCTAACAAAAGAACAAACTATTTTAGAAACTGCTTAAAAGACAAAGCTATGAACATAGTACTCACCGGCACAACGGGAATAATAGGAAGAGAAGTTCTTGCGGAGCTTATCCTTCATCACCTGAACAAACAAAAAATAAATAAAATAATTTGTCTGGCCAGAGGCTCAAGAAACTGCTCTGCCACCAACCGCATTGAAAATATTTTAACCACAATTGTTGAGGAATCAGGCATAGAACAACAACAGCTAACAGGCCTGGTTCAGATTATTGACAGCAGTCAGGACAAGCCCGGAAGTTTTGAAAGCCTGCTGCGATTTTTAATGAAAGAAAACATAAAAGAGCTCAGTGTTTTACACCTTGCCTCCACAACAAATCTTTCGCCATTAGCCACTACAGAAGAAGAAATATTCCGGGACAGTTATTTGCCCACCATTGATTTGCTTACTGCCGTATTGCCTTATGTGAAACAATATAGTTTTGTAAGCACTGCATTCTCCTGCGGGCATCAGCAGGGTTTAATCCCGAATGAATTCATAGACATGAACATCACCAGCAACAGAAATTATTACGAACGTTATAAACTAATGGCTGAGCGCAAAGTAAAAGAAATTTGTGAACGCAACTCCATCAGGTGGCAGGTGCTGCGATCAAGTATAGTGAGCGGACGTTTAATTCGTGAACCTTATTATTACACGCCAAAGTTTAATGTATTTTATGCCTGGACCGGTTTCTTTGCTTCTTTAAAAGCCAACAACATTAATTGTGAGGGTATACGTATACAGGCCAATCCAAAGTCCGGTGTAAACATTGTTTCTTCCGACTATGTGGCCAAAACAATTGTAAGGGCTTTTTATACACCTTCAATAAACGAATTAAACTTAACCCACAGTCACAATTATGAAAACACCTTGCTTATACCGGCCATGCTGAATAGTGTAGGTGTAAAGAATTTTGAATATGTAGACAAAATACCCGAAAAGAATATTACCCTGGCCGAGAAATTATATTACAAAACTGCAGGCTCCCAGTTTTCGCCCTACCTCAATACTTACGAACATCAATACGACTCAGTGGAAATACGGCAATTGATGAGCGATGTAGCTGAGCCAGACATCAGAACCAATTTCAGGAATATACTTCAATACGCTGTTGAAAGAGAATTTAAAAACGAATTCATTTAAAATTAAAAGGATTTCACATCCTATTCCTTCCAACTCTGATTTTTTTCAGCAGTCGATAAAATAACTTCCACTTTATTTCGTTTATAGAATTACTAAACCCGTTTATGAATGAGAATTCAGTATTGAATTTTTATTCATAGTGGCTTTGCGTATTTTCTAATTTTGCCCTGTTGTTTTGCATTCAAATGAACCACAAAGCATACAAAAAAATGGCAAAATTGATAACGAACCAGGCTTATAAACTCAAAAAAAGCAAGCCACAATAATCCCTTAATTTATAGTGAAAAAAAAACTCAAAACCAAAAAAAAATACGCATAATTTGATTAAAAACAGATAAATAAATACTGATCTTAAAAAACAGCTCCTTTTTTATGCCCAAATACCCATGGAAAATGTTAATTATTAGCGAATTAAATACTGGTAAATTTGCCGAAAACGCAGTAAATTTACATTCTTAAAGAAAGGAAAATGGCGAAAGATTTTATACGGAAGTGCTCAGTTCGTATTTAACAACAATTCCCTGAACAGGAATACGAATTACTCCATCCAATTTCATAAAAAACTCAACCAAAAAACCACCAACTCGTTTATGAACATTATTATTATTGATGACGAAAAAAACTGCAGGGGAGTCATCCAGAAACTGATCGGAATTTATTTTAAAGACATTCACATTATAGGGCAGGCTGCAAACATAGATGAAGCCTACACCCTGATAAAAAAACACGCCCCCGATTTAATTTTTTTAGACATAGAAATGCCAAACGGGGATGGATTTGAGCTGTTGGATAAATTTGAAAATATAGATTTCCAGGTAATTTTTACCACCGCCCACGACAACCATGCTGCAAACGCAATTAAATACCATGTTGTAGATTACCTGTTAAAACCAATAGACGGTGATGAATTAAAAGAAGCTGTTGAAAAAGCGAAGAAGATTTTACTCAAGCCTGTTGACACCAAACAGAGTGAAGACAACAACCAGAAAAAATTAGAAATGAACGGGCAAATCGGTTTGCCTGTAAAGGAAGGCATTGTGTTTGTACCTGTATCGGACATCATAAGAATTGAATCCGACGGGGGTTACTCCACCTTTTACACAGCGGATAAGGAGCGGTACATCGTTGCCAAAAACCTGATTGAATACGAAAACATATTGCCGCCGGCCCACTTCTTCAGGGTGCACAAGTCGCACATCATCAACATCAAAAAAGTAAAAAAATACATCCGCATCGACGGTTACTTTGTTGAGATGGAAGGCGGAACCATGGTCGAAATTTCGAGGAGAAAAAAAGATGAGTTCTTAGAGATGATGAACTTAACGAGTTAAATCAGAAATAAATTCTAAATCTTCAAATTCTAAATTCTAATTTACCTTTCAAGGCCAGGGCTTACCTGGCTTTTTTTTATTCAATACTCTCTCCAGCACTTCCTCATTTCAAGGGAAGCAATTTTTCAATTCATAAAACCTTCACTTCTTTGAATTTTAAATTTTGAACCTTGAATTAATCAACATTTACCGTTCATGCCTTATTTTATGCATTTCATAAGAAAAGTACTACCGTAAATGGGAATGGGCGGTTTCCTGATTTTTTCCATCGCAACTTTGTATTCCCGCTAATTGAAGTAGTAGAATTTGAAAAATAGCTGAGAGAGAATTGTATGTTGATCCTTATAGAAGAGTTTAAAGTCCAAACCATTTAATTATTGACCCATGAACAAGACAATGTCTTATATCAATTTTTTTATCCTCATCGGATTTATCTGTGCTTATTTCTTTTACGACAAGTCAATGCCCGTAAGGTATGTAAGGTCAGCCGACCTGATCTACAATTTTCAGGGAATGAAAGAGGCTCAAAAAAAACAGGAGCGAAAAACGGTGGCCTTAAAATCAAATGTGGACACCTTGCAAATTCAGTTTCAAAAAGCGGTGAACCAGTACAACCAGGATTTCCCACATTTATCAAAAGAAGAACGCACGCAACGCGAAAACCTTTTAGCCCTGCAACGCGAAAATTACCGGAAATATACCCAACAAATTAACGAATCCATTCAGGAACAGGATCAAAAATTAACCGAAGGCGTATTGAACCAGGTAAATGTTTTTGTGGAAGATTACGCTAAGAAAAAAGGGTACGACCTGGTATTGGGTACCACAGCCTCGGGCAATATTTTATTTGCCAAAAATTACATGGACATCACCAACGAAGTGTTGGAAGCTTTAAACAAAGATTACTCATCAACTCCATCAGAAACAAAATGATTGTAAAAAAATTGAAGGCATCGTTTTTTGTACTTATCCTTTTAAACCTCTTAGTTGGTTGTAAGGGGAAAGTTGCTACCGTAAACGATTTGAAAAGCTGGATCAACAATCCCAAACAAGGATTAGTGGCCAGCAAATCGGTGAACGGGGTAAAAGTGAACATCCATTATTTACCACCGCAATACAACGCTCTTAAAGAAATGGAAAGTACAGGTTTAACGGGGAAAGCCAGTTACGATAGCTTGCTTCTACAACAACAGAAGGTTGCTACTTTTTTAATGGTGCTGGCCCCAGATGAAGATAAAGGAACCAAAGGCGATATTATGTACAAAGACATTCAAAACTTCAAACAATACGTTGAACGTTCATTGACTTTAAATTTTGACCTGGAAAATCAGATTGAATTAAAAACCGATAAAGGAGAATACAAAGCTTCCCTTTCTTCCCTTGAAAACACTTATAGTCTGACCAACGACAGAAAAATAAATTTTGTATTTACACCCACTACCAAAGAAGATGAACTTACCCTTGCAAAAGAATACGACTTTATTTACAACGACGAAAGCTTTGGCCTGGGTACCCTGCACTTTTATTTTAATAAAAAAGAAATAGAAGCCAGTTTACCGGAAATAACTGTTCAATAACAGAAATTATATTTTTAACGCTGCTGCATCACCATACAAAAGTAAAAGACGAATTATGAAACCAGTAAAAAACACTAAACAGATATTCAGGCAAAGGCTTGCTTTGGCTATGGCCGTTATTATGTTGGCCGAAACAATGAGTCCCACCCTTACCTGGGCTTTAACCAGTGGCCCTGCTGCTCCTGAGTTTTCCAGTTTCGAACCTGTTTCAACTACCAATATGGTGAATGAATTTTCGGGTGATTTCACTTACAACATTCCAGTTATTAATATACCTGGCGCCAGTGGCGGCGATTATGCCTTATCCTTGTCCTATCACTCCGGCGAAAGTCTGGAAACTGAGGCATCATGGGTAGGCTACGGCTGGACTTTAAACCCGGGCGCCATCAATCGTGGGAAAAGAGGTTTTGCCGACGATACCAAAAACAATATAGTCCACTACAACGATGTACCTGCCAACTGGACAGTAAGTGTAGGTGCAAGTGCCGGCAATTTAGAAGCTTTTAGTTTTAACGTTCCGCTTTCGGCTAACGCTTCTATTCGTTACAACAATTACCGTGGCTTTGGTTATACCGTGGGAGCCGGTATCTCTTTTCGCCAGGGATTGGTTTCTTTAGGCTATTCCTTATCCGACGGTTCCGGTAGTTTTTCTGCCCAGGTTAATCCTGCAGCTCTTTTAAGTTCTAAAAAAGACAAAGAGGAACAGGAAGCAAAAAACAAAAAATACAAAGACGGGGATCAAAAAACAAAAGATGAAATGCTGGCAAAAAAAACAGCAGGCAAAAAAGCTTTGACAAAAAAAGGCCGTGCATCAAGTGCAGCTTCCTCCTCTTTTCTTAGCGGCATGTCCGGTAAGTATGGAATGTACGCCTTGAGCGATCAGCAACATGCTACAAATGTTACTTCATATAGCGGACAATCCTTCAATATTAATTTTAATATGCAAACCAATCCAACACCCTTTGAAGTTGGCCCCCAGTTTGGTTTTACCGGAAATTACAACACCCAGAAAAACTTAGCCAGCGAAACTAAAACAGCTTATGGTTATTTGTATTCAGAAGAGGCTTATACCAATACCGCAGGCCTGATGGATTATTATTTAGACAAAGAATCGACTTATAATAAACGCGACAGGTATTTGTCCATACCATTTAGCAATGCAGACAATTTTTCGGTATCCGGTGAAGGTTTAGGAGGTGGTTTTAGATTGTACAGTACTAAACCAGGGCACTTCAGACCCAATACAGCCAGTAGTACAACCACAATTGGGCAGGTTTCAGCTGATATTTCCTTAGGTCTCGAATTCGGTGGAGGATTTAATCTTGGCCTGGGTCAGCAATCTTTATCTGTAAATGGAGGTGCATGGGGAAATTATGGATCAACCAATATATACGATGCTGCATTTAAATTTAAAGGGGGCAAGGACATCAACGAGCCGTATTTTTTCCGTTTTAGTGAAGACATGGGTGGAACGGTTGACTACGATGCATCCAATAAATTAGTCTCAGCTTCTTTAAATGAATGGAGTACCGTACCTGGAGCCAAGTCATACACCCCTCAATTAAGTACTGCTGATATTTTGCCCTTACAATCTTCCATTGACATGGATGGTGGAACAGTAAACAGGTCTGGTCGTTCATCCTATATAGGATACCATACGAATGCAGAAATCACAACAATGGCAAATGGTAAAAAAGCCCTGGCCTATGAAAAAAGTGTTGATTCGGATTTATTGTTAAACGACGCATTTACCCCAGCAGGAACCATTGACCGCAGCACTACAGAACAAATCGGAGAAATTGCAACGACCAATGAAGAAGGCAACAATTATGTATACGGTATACCTGTGTATGTTGGCAACGAAACAAATTTATCCTACGATTTAAGGGGAGTAAGCTCAAGTAATATTATTAACAATTTTATTGCCTTCAAAAACACAGCCGGTTCCTACAAAATGAAAACCGGGCAGGTTGAACCAGGAAGATATGCCAGCAGTTATTTATTAACACAAATTACCAGCCCCGATTATGTAGACCGTACCATGAATGGCCTTAGCAGCGATGATTTTGGAGGCTACACCAGATTTCAATACAACCAGAAAAACAAATTAGGCACCAATCCATACCACTACCGTATGCCTTATTGTGGATTAAATTATTCAAAAGGAGAAATGACAGATCCTTTGGACGATATGGGTTCATACAACTCTGGTGATAAAGATGTTTACCTGCTTAAACAAATTGTGACAAAAACCCACATCGCCCGTTTTTTTACCAGCGACCGTCACGATGGAATAGATGCTGCCGCAGATGATTTAGCAGCAGCTGATAATACAGAAACAACACAGGGTACTAACAAATTAGCCAAACTCGACCGCATTGAACTATGGACTAACAATAATGGTGCACCCGGTAAATTAGTTAAAAAAGTAATTTTTAAATACGATTATACTTTGTGTAGTGGTGTATTGAACAACGATAAAACAATTGCCGGCCAAACCGGAAAACTAACCTTAAAAGAATTGTGGTTTGAATACGAAGGTGTGGTAAAAGCGAAAATAAGTCCTTATAAATTCGATTACAATTACCCCAACAGTACTACCGCACCTTATCCAACAAAATATGCGGCTTTCCAGACAGCGTATGGTGATAATACTGCCTTAATTCAAAATCCATCTTATAATAAATTCGCCATCGATGCCTGGGGGAATTACCAGGAAGCTGTAAATGCTGCCGATCGTTTCAATAAAATGCAACCAGGCGTAGATCAGACTCCAGCAGCTAATTTTGACCCTGCGGCATGGCAACTCAAACGAATTACCTTACCATCCGGTGGGGAAATTCATGTTCAATACGAACAGGACGATTATTTATATGTACAGAACAGAAGGGCCATGGAGCTGGTGAGCGTCACCAAACCGTCC
Source organism: Bacteroidota bacterium (assembly GCA_023251755.1). Taxonomy (GTDB): domain Bacteria; phylum Bacteroidota; class Bacteroidia; order B-17B0; family Aurantibacillaceae; genus JAHEYF01. The sequence goes on along the minus strand of JAHEYF010000052.1, from coordinate 22,413 downwards.
AGTGCAGCTCAAATTGCAAAAACAGGTTTGGATGTAAGTAACGAGATCAGTCTTTTGCATCCTCCCTACTCCTTTATATTAAATGTAGATGAAATTGGAGTTGCTGTTGGAGATGCTTCCGGAAGACAAGCCCTTGTACAGCAGATGAACAATACCTTATCTGGTGAAAAAGTCTATTTCAAATTTTTATACGCCTTAATGGGACTTAACCCCGATATAGGAAAATGCAATTCGGATTATGTTAGCGGCTACGTCAATTTCAGAAATGCTTATGTAAGTGATGCCGGGGATGTTGTTATACAATTTGGAGATCCAAACTCTTCCGAATATTCATTTCCCCGTGAAGTCTGTTTAGACCTTGTAAAAAAACAAAAAGGCGGTAAACTAAACCCTTTAGGTGATTGTAACGCTTCAGCTGATGGAATACAGGAAGGTGAAACCGTTAAAAGTATTGCCATGCAATTGGTCAGTAAAATTGGTGCTTCTATGTTTGCACAGGAAACCTGTTGTCTGGAAATTAATCAGTCCTTATCTTATTTTAAAATACCTGTTTTAAAAGCTAAAAAAGGTGGTGGTTTAAGAGTAAAGCGTGTATTAATGTACGATGCCAATGGTATTGACACAGGTGTGCCTGCTTTATATGGAACAGAATACTTATACCAAACCGAAACCGGCGAAAGCAGTGGTGTAGCCACCAACGAGCCGGCTGTGGTACGCGATGCCAATGCCTTGATTTCTTTTTTGCCTAAAAGGATGGAACAGGGATTTTTAAACAAAGCCGTTGCAGGCATTGACCGCGAACAATTTGAAGGTCCAGTTGGCGAATCACTTCTTCCAGGTGCTTCGGTTGGTTATTCACGTGTTGTAGCTAAAAACATACACAGTGGGAAAACCAATACAGGTTTTGTGGTGAGTGAATTTAACACCGTGAAGGATTATCCTTTCGACATGAATTATTTTAACGGTGCTACCAAAGGCATTGACAATACAGACATCACCACTAAAAAGGACTGGATGAATTTACCGGCTGTTGTGGCCAATTACAGTGTATCGAATGTCTGGACCACACAAGGTTTTCGTTTCATCTTAAACTCCATGCATGGTCAGCCAAAATCAGTGTCTACTTTTGCAGGCAACTATAGCTCTGGCAGTCTTACCGGCCTGGTGAAAAGCAGCTCAACCGAATACGACTATTTTCAACCGGGTGAATCCGTTAATGTTCAAAGACCCGATGGTTCCATTGTATCTGCCAATCCCGGCAAAGACATGGAAGTAGTGTTTGAAGTAAAACAGGTAGAAGACATAACCACAGATGCCAGCATAGAGGTAGACTTTGGTGTGGGTATCGCTGGTATTATTCCATTGCCACAAGCCTCCTTGTCGCCCCTGGTTAATTACACCGAAAGTAAAATGCGTACACACGTTACCTCCAAAGTAATCCGTTACCCGGTTATTCAAAAATCAGTCAAATCATCACAGGATGGTATAGTACACAAAACAGAAAATCTGGTGTTCAGTGCATATACCGGCAAGCCTTTAATAAGCCGTACTACAGATGGTTACGATCAGTTGAACCTGCCATCCGACAATGCACACAACGGGGCTTACACCAGTTATACCACACCGGCCTATTCGCAGTATGCTGCCATGGGCCAGAAAGCCATTAACGAAAGGGCTTATTTATCAGGCACTGCATTGGCAGGAGTTACTTTTAATACCTCGGGTGGTTACAATTTGGTATTTGATGCAAACAATTCCAATGCCTGCGGGGCACTTAAAATTTTTACAGCCGGTGATTTAATTAAGGTGAACAGCACCTATTTCCATGTAGACAAAATTACCGGTAATACAGTAAGTTTATTGTTAACGGCTAATTTAAACAGCACGAATGCCGTATCAACAGTAAGCTCCATCGAAATAATAGAAAGTGGGCGCACCAATCAGTTAAGTACCCCTGCCGGATCTTACACCACTTATGGCCTAAGTACTCCCGGTTCACTAATCGTTAGCAATGATGCCAATCTTCAGGCCTTATTAACTCAGTTAAATACCAATATCCCTTCAAGCACATCGCTTAGCACATTGTATTTTATGTGCGATGGCAAAACAAGGAACCCTATCCGTATGACCTTTGTATCACCTAACATTTTAATTGAAACGGGTAGCACAACAAGCCCCGATTGTTCTTGTTCGGTTCCTTATTCTTCAACCGGGCAGTTTTATATTGATTACTCTGCTAATTCGGTAAAATACCGCCCCTCTTCTACCTCTTGCATAGCTTATGAGGTACCTTGTCTACCTGTATGCAACAGCCTCCCAACGGGAACAAAAGTGATCGCTTCTTCGGCCACTACTTTCTATTCCTACTGGCCTTACGATGCTTCCAAATATACAAGCATAACTTCTGCATCCTACAATGGATATGAAGACGGGACTAAGGGAAAATGGAGGCCGAAGGAAAATTATGTCTACAAAGAAGCTATTGTGGGAGGAGCTACCGGTGCAGAAAGAAATTACAAAGATGCCGGTACATATACCATGGTGCCTTTTAACTGGAAAAACAACAGCCAGAACGATGCTACCAAATGGGTGAAAACAAATACCGTTACCCAATACTCTCCGAACGGCGATGCCCTTGAAGAACAGGATGCCCTTGGCATATACAGCTCTGCCAAATTCGGATACAACAATGTTGTACCTTATATGGTTGCACAAAATTCAGCAGCAGGCACTGTGTTGTTCGAGAGTTTTGAAAACATGTACAATGCCAACACCAAATTAGAAGATGGGGTGAGTGCATCCTATATTAATGTAGACAACAGCAGATCGCACTCCGGAGCAAAATCCTATTACCTGCTTTCCGCTACTACACTCAACTTAAACCCGGTAACCGTCAACAGCCAGATACTGAACAACGGCATTAGTTTTAAAGTTTGGGTGAACGACCCTGCGCACAATATCATGCCTGTTAAAGGTACATTTGGAAGCATAACACTTGCTTTCAAAAAAATTGCACAAACCGGCGAGTGGACCCTGTACGAAGCGATTGTTAATTCAGGCTTAACACTAAACAGTGTTTATACCCCACAATTAAAAAGCAATTTAAGCTCCGGTACCATCTGGATCGATGATGTAAGGCAACAACCTGTTGATGCAAAAGTAAATGCTTATGTATATGATCCTGCTACCTTAAAATTATTGACCAGTTTCGACGACCAGCATTTTGGTTTGTATTACCAGTATAATAAAGAAGGCAAACTGGTACGCAAATTAGTTGAAACGGAAAAAGGAATGAAAACAATTACTGAAACACAATACAATTCACCGGCTGCTACCCGCACACCAGGTTTGTATTAAATAACAGAAAGCACTTTGCATAATTCACCCTTGTGCAAAGCTGCTTTTAACAGGCATTTAATTTTATTAAAAACAATCGTATGAACAAACAACAGCATACTTATCAGTTGCCAGGTTTATTAACCTTTGCAGCCTTGTTATTGATGTCATTTACTACTTCCAATACAAGTTCTAAAGCAGCTTTAACAGAAGTGAGCAAAATTTTTGACAAGCTGAACCTTTCTGCTTCAGAAGGTAAAAATGTGTGTTACTTAAATTATACCGTAACCGCAAAGCTAAACAGCAAAGAAACAAACGGTCAGAACATCATAAGTACCAGTCAGTTTGAATTAATCACCAACAAAAATCAAAGTCGTATTATCAGTAAAGAAATGATGGTGCTGAAAGATGAAGAAAACACCATTACCATTTTGCCTTCGCGTAAAATGATTTACCTGGCCGATGCGGTGAATGGAAATAAAAATGAAAACCTGTATGCCAAATTAAAACCGCTGCAGGACAGCATTTTTAAACACAGTGAAAAGGTAGAAACTGAAGATGTAAAAGGCAAAACCTATAATAAAATTATTACAATTCAGCTCGATCAGAAAATGGCCAATTTCATCGACATAGAGTCGGCCAGCTATTACATTAATACAGACACCCAGGTATTAAACAAAGTGGTGGTGAATTATTTACCCAATAAACAATACCAGCAATTGGAATACAATTTTAACGAAGTTTCTTTTAATTACAACAAAGTGAATATGCAGGCTCCGGTAAAAAAACAGGTGTTTGAGCACGGTAAAAATTTAAAAAAAGAATACCAGGACTTTAAAGTAATTGACAACAGAAAAAAATAAAAAATTTAAACGAACGCATCCTATTTTATTTAAGCCTTCGCGCTTTTACCTTATAAAACACCTTTTATGACTACAACCAATCGCATCAGCAAGTTTATCTTTATAAGTCTAATTGCCTTATTGATGATACAACTAAAAGGAACAGCACAGGTTTCTTATTTTAAAACTCCCATTGTTAATTTTAGTTACAACACATCGGCAACAACAAACAACCTGATTGTACGAAACAGTAACAGGCCGGCGGCATGTGGAAACCCACAACCCAATTTAGTGATCCGTAAAGCCAGACTCGGGGTAATACTCGACTGGAAAGGGGATTACGATCCGAACTATGCGGCTAACAATACGCAGTATACGGTAAACCTCACCATTAACGCTTATTCTACCTATACAGGAAGCACCGGTTTATTAAACACCTATAACAAAACGCTGGTAGTAAATACCAATAAACCACAATCTTATTTTGAATTTGATTTTACCGGCAACTATTACCTTGTCAACCGTTTTGCTGTAACCGCTACTTATGTGAGAACGGGTGCTGCAAATACCGCCATTGAACAGGTAATTAATACCAAAGCCTATTTTACCGAAGACTTTGATTACACCGTAAGCTCTGCTACGCCGATGATCAATCCCTATCAAATGCAATTGAACAGCAACCAGTCGGAAGTTACCTTTAAATGGTCCAGTTACTGCGGTGTTCCAGCACCCAATTACCAGTTTCAATTGTTAAAACTTTACAATACCAATGTAAACAAAACAAGTAACGAAGCAGACATAGATGCCAGCATCGACTGGAACCAGGCCCTTACCATTGAAACAGGAAACAGCCTGGAGCAATTATCGCTTTCCTTAACCGAAGGCACAGGTTATTATGTATGGCGTGTACGCCCCATTGGTAACGCTTATGAAGGTAGCATTGCCAACGACCTCAACTGGGGCCTTTGGTCGGATGCAGGAGTATATACCCAGGGAGCCAACGTAAGCATTACCAATACCTACACTGTTACCACTTCAGTAAGTTCCTATTTATTGTATTACAAACAATTTGACGAAAATAAAAACTGGATTTTTACCCGAACTTTTGTGGAAGGTGATGCTACTACAAATGGTCAAACCAATATTGGAGAAGCGATTAATTACGCAAATGGTTTGCAAATGGCCCAGCAACAACAGGCCCGCTTAAAAGCCGATCAGAAAAAAATAGTTGGTGCAACAATTTATGACAACAGCAACCGCCCTGCACTGAGTACACTACCCGCTCCGGTAACTGAAAGCGGGCTTGGTTACATCTCTTCTTACATCAAAAACCCATCGGGAGCAGTCTACACAGCGGCAGACTTTGACGAGGACGCCAATTATTTAAACCCCACTCCTTTTAATCAAACCGGTTCGGGTCCGGGCTATTATTATTCCACCAACAATACCATGGAGACCAATGTTCCGTCTGCGTCAGGTTATCCTTACAGCCGCACTTTGTATATGAACGACGGAACGTCCAAACCCAAAGAGCAAGGCGCGCCAGGACCGGACCATAAATTAGGCAATGCAGTTAAACACACCACCCGTAATTATACTTCAGGCGTGGCCGATGCCGAGCTCATCAGGGTATTTGGCGATGAAGCCCCCGATGCAAAAGGAGTATTAAAGACTATTACCACCGATGCCAACAACGCATCAAGTGTAGCCTACATTTCAAAAGAAGGGCAAACCATTGCCACCTGTTTATCGAACCCCGGTGCTACTAATTTAGACCCTTTAACACCGGTTGCTACTGGTTTAACACTCGACTATTTTATAGACAACAACAGCGCTTATGGAAGCAACGGTTTAATTGCCTTTAAAAACATTGTAGTTACAGAACCAACGAATGTTAACATTAACTATAGTTTAACACCCAATACTTACCAGGACAATTGCGCCAATTTTTGTGCTACCTGCGATTATAGGTTTACCATTAAAATCATCAACAACGATGACCCTTCAGTTGCTGCATTAACGTACACCCAGGATGTTCCGGCTACACAACCGGGTACCTGTGTAAGCTCTGCAATTGCGCCTTATACCACTACCGTTAATTTGGCCCCGGGTTCTTATACCATACAGCGTATTATTGAAAGCAACCAGGTGAACCCCAGTACTACCCCGCCCGCAGGTACTGTGGCCAATAGCACTTATATAGAACAATTTTCCAAACAAATTGAAAACGCCATCATCGCCGATTTTAATTCGGGCAACGCTACTATCGTTGATGATGCGGGTGTTTTAATCAGCGGATCACCAGCCGTTAACATGACCACCTTGCGCAGCTACCTGCCTTTACCTACCACTGCCAACCCTAACCCTGCACAAAACATTGAAGGTTTATACACCTATTTGGGTATTGCCCAAGGCTCAACACAAAACCATGTGAACATTAAAATAGGATGTAACATTGTTACATTACCTGTGGAGCATTGTGCTTCCGGTGCCTGCCCTGCCAACAACGATTTCGAAAAATATTACACCGACTGGTATTTTGGTAAATACAATACAACTACTACTATCGCGTCCCTCCTTCCGGGTTATGCCGCAGGTGAATTCAATACTGTTATTGCGAACATGATTAATTGTGGGGCTTACAATTGCCAGACAATTTTTAATTGCTGGAAAAGTGTAGTGGCTTCAAAAGAGTCGATGGATGGATTGGCAGCTACCAATCTTAGTTCGTCATATAGTGGGCTAAACATGCCCGGTACTTCTTTTGCTCCTAATTACTTAGATATGTTTTTAAGCTGTGCAGGTTATAAATTAACAGGAATTAATAATAACCCCGGCGGTGCAGGTTGCGCCAGCCCCGGTTATAAATTTCATCCTTATGCCTATTTTAAATACACCGAAACAACACCGGCTCCTGCTAACAGGTGCAGCAATTGTGAGTACCTGTATACCAATACAAGTCCGGGAACACTTGCCAATTTCATCACTGCTTTCAATACCACTTCAACTACAAGCGATCAAAAGAAACAGTTTTTCGATTGCATCAAAACCTGTAATACACAAACAACAGGTGTGCCTACTCCTGTTAATTTTGGAAGTACCGCTGTGGCTACCTGCAACTCAAGCTGTGCCGAACGCTTCAACGAATTTGTAGCTTCCATCATTGACCAATACCACCGCAACAATATTCATGTTCAGGGCGATTTATACCAATTGGTCAACAATCCTGTTTTAGGTTATTATACTTTTAACACAATAGCTTATACTGCTCAACCAGGTGATGTTACCATGTCTACCATCACCTGCCAGGCTCAAAGCTTAGTAAAAGCCTGCCAGTCGAATTGCGTACTTACTACCTCTACCGTTAACGGGCAAACAAGTGTGGGAACAGCCGCTGAGCACCAGGCTATGGCCAACGCCATGTATGGGGCTTACGACATCAATGTAACTGCGGGTTCTAATTGCCCTTCCGGTTATAGCAGTACCCCGCCGGCAGGCAGTAGCAGTGCTTCTTTTTACATCAACAGTTTAAATCAACGGCTTTCCATCGAAAGGCAAAATGCACCGGTTAAAGGTTTTTACTGGGACTACCGTTCGTATTTAATCAACAACCTTGGCGCAAGTATTTTAAGCAACGATTGTGCTAACTTACATGGTTATGTTTTTGTACATCCGGATATCCCCTCTTATTTTGAATGGGATGCCACTACCCTCGACATTGTTTATTTGTTTAACAAACAATTAAGTGGAACAACACTGGCCCCTAAACGTTTATACAGTACCAACGCTTCACTTACGCCGGGAAGCGGGAACATCGGTTTCTTCTTTACCACCCAAAACACAAGTGTTTCAGCTGCCATTACTTTAGATGCCAGTACCGTAAGCAACTCCTATTTAATTGATGCTTCCTTTAATGTATTTATGACGAATACATTCACTACCAATCCTGCCTTTAAAACCGTGAGCAGTCAGGTAAACAACAATACGCTTAATCTAAGCGATGCTGTAACCAATTACACTTCGGGTTACTGGCGTTATGCCCTTTGCCCAAAAATTATGGATAAAATGGGGTTGAGCTGCGGGACTATTTGCTACAAAATAAAACCTTTGGCCACCATAAATGTAACCGATCCGACTCTATCCGACGAAATTATTGATTATAATATTAGCCCCTGCGAAAGCGAAATGGCTTCACAAATGTTAAACAGCCTCAACAGCCAGATGGCAGCAATAATCAACAATAAAACCAGTTCCCTGAAAGCCCAATACCGCAACCATTGTATAGACTTATTGAGCGACCAGTTAAAGGCCTCTTACAATGTAAATTATCACCATTATACGTTATTTTATTGCGACCGTGCTGGAAATCTTGTTAAAACGGTTCCACCAAAAGGGGTTGTTTATGTTTCGTCACGAAGCGTACATCCTGCTCATACTTTGGTAACAGAATATGCTTATAATTCGCTAAGTCAATTAGTTCGTAAAAAAACACCGGATGGAGGAGAAATAAAATTCTGGTACGATAACCTGGTACGGTTAAAGTTTTCTCAGTCCGCACAGCAATTGGCCGATTCAAAAATGTCTTATACAAAATTTGATGCTTTAGGGCGAGCGATTGAAACAGGACAAATGCCCGCCATCAATCTAACCGCAACAGAAATAAATGACATCAATTTTCCGGCTACAGGTGGAACAGATATTACGGCCAATGTATATTCAAATCCAGCCAATGGTGTAAGTTATTTTGGGGGCAAAACACAACGCTTTTTGCAAGGCAATATTAGTTATTCATTTACTGATAAAGACGGAGACCCAGCTACAACCAATGATAAAGTCACTTCTTATTTCAGTTATGACGCACATGAAAATCTGGAATGGGTGATTCAGGACATACCTGAAGTAGGGCGAAATTATATTGCTTATGAATATGATTTAATTAGTAGAAAAGTTATTAAAATAAAATATAACGAAGGTTTTGCTGATAAATTCTATCAACGTTATACCTATGACATCACTAAACGCTTAAAAACAGTTGAAACCAGTAGTGATGGGATATTCTGGGAAAAAGATGCCAACTATATTTATTATTTGCATGGATCTTTAAAAAGAGAAGAAATAGGACATGACAAATTACAAGGTCAGGATTATTATTATACTATACAAGGTTGGCTAAAGGGTATAAATCACATTGACAATACCTTAGACCCAGGGCAGGATGGAACTGCTGCTACAACTAATTCCAGCTTTGCCAAAGACGTATATGGGATGGGGCTGGGTTATTACAGTAATGATTTTATTATTTCTAACAGTGCGATGAGTGCACAACTCGGAACTTTTGCAACCGACGCAAGCAGGGATTTATTCAATGGAAATATCAGTGCCTGGACTTCTAATTATGATTACAGTTCTAATACCCTGGGAAGTACAATGTATTATCATGATAAAGCTACAGCCAAACGCTTCAAATATGATGAATTAAATCGCCTGACAGAAGCCAGGTTCAGCTCACAGAACCCAGGTACAAAAATATGGACAGCAAACGATGACTACCTTGAACAATTTAGTTATGATGCCAATGGAAATATTTCCAGTTTATTGAGGAATAGTTCTGCCGCTAACCCTTCCGGCTTAGCCATGGATAATTTCACCTATAATTATCCTGCGGCAAACAATCAATTGGGATATACAAGTGATTTGGTTTCAGCTACAAGCTATTCGAATGATATAGACAATCAGACCGCTGGTAATTATACTTACGACCTTAATGGAAATCTCATTAGAGACAATACTACTGGAGAAGGTTTGAGCATAAATTGGAATTTAGCAGGTAAAGTATCCAGGATTACTAAAGACAATGGATTAACTCTTGAATTTTTGTATGATGCCACAGGGCAACGTGTATACAAAAAAGTATACAAACCAGCAATGCCAATAACTGATGCGAATTATGCAATTAATTATTACATAACTGATGCAAGTGGAAAATCCATGGCTATATACAAACGCACCAACCCTACTACTACAACTGCTTCATTTGAATTAATTGAACAACCTATATATGGCAATGGCAGATTGGGCGAACGCGTATTATCTGGTGATTTTGTTCGCACTGTAAATTTGGATGCCAATGGAAATCCGACTCCTCAGAATTTACCTTCATCCATACACATCAGCGGTGCTACCTCTATTATGGTACCCCTGGCCAATACAACAGGCACCCAGTTGTATGTGCAGGACTTAAACGCTAACAGTACAACAAACACTGCAAGCGATTTAAGCGCAGGCAATCAAATAGTAAACGAAGGGACTGCAGGAGTTACTATCAGTAATGCACGTAGTCAGGCTTGTTTATTGGATGATGCCGGCAACCCAATTTTAAAGGCTTATACCTATACCCGCTCAACAGGTGAAACAAAAACTATTTTATCCACTGCCAGTTATACCAATATTCCTAATTGTACTTTAATTAATTCGGGTGCCAATAACCAGGCAATTTTTGTAAAAAAACCGGGTAGTTGCAGGGAGTATTATTACATCACCATTGGTACCGATAACAAACCCTATTTTCATGTAATTGACATCACCGCCAATGTATTGCTCAGTTACAACAATTTAATTGACAACTCGGCTACTTATGGGCAAACAATGGCTGTAATCGATGACCGGGTAGGTGATGGCGCGTCTACCTTATACCTAAGATCATATTCTGGTGGTACTACCACCATAAAAACCTTTAGCATTGGCAGTAACGAAATTACTTTGGCAAATAGCAATGCCGCCAGCTTTGCGTCCAATGCACAGGGCAATGAAGGTGAAATACAGGTCTCGTCTTTGGGAACAAAACTGGCCATTGCCAATAATGTTGGCACCAACGGTGAAGTATACCTATACTCCTTGAGTAGTGATCATCAAAATTTGAATAGTTTAGGTAAAATTAATTTCAATGCTGGAACAAGTGCGCGTTATATTGAATTTAGCCAAAATGATGTCAGAATTTATTTTACCCAGCGAACAGGTACAACAAGTAACAGCGTTTACCGTGTAGCTACGTCTGTATTCACAGGGCCTGCTACCAGTCTCAGTTTCGGATACGCTTCCCTGGTAACCAGCACTGCAACAACTTGCATTGGTAGCATTAGGAAAGGAGCCAACAACAATATTTATTACCTTACCAATACCACAGCGGCTCCTACCACTTCAAACATTTACATGATTTCTTCCTGTGAAGCCACCCCTGTTCTGGGAGCAGCAAATGCAATCGCTGGTTCAGTCACTACGGGTAGTTTGCCAATCCAGGCACATATTATCTCATATACAAGTCCTACAGCCCCAGTATTAGTGCTAAACAGGTCATTAGCCAAAAAAGTTTACGAAATAAAAGATCACCTGGCAAATGTACATGTTAGTATTAATGATGTGAAAGTGCCGGTTTACAATGGAAGTACATTTAGTAATTACCGCGCCACAGCTTTAAGCATTTCAGATTATTTTGCCTTTGGTTCCGAAATGCCCATGCGAACCATTACAAGCAATAAATATCGGTATGGCTTAAACGGACAGGAAAAAACAGATGAAATTAATGGAAGTGGAAACCACAACACTGCTTTGTTCTGGGAGTATGACACAAGATTAGGTAGGAGATGGAACCTTGACCCTAAGCCTCAAATAGACATAAGTGATTATGCATGCTTTGCAAACAATCCAATACTAAACACAGATTATTTGGGTGACGAAGTAGACACTAAACTAAGCCGAAAAACGAGAAAAGCTCTGAAACTTTCAAGGAAAGAAGCAAGAAATACAACTCCCGAATTCTTAAAAAAACTGTTTAATGACGAATACGGAATACTTGTTGAAATGAAAAATGGGAAATTAGTCTACACCGGAGAAGGATCCACCACTTTACAAGTATCCGAAAATGCAAAAAAAATGTGGATCGAGGAGCTTAAAGAAGGCAAACAGAGTAAACATTCTTTAAATTTCGTTTATAATAAGGAAAAAATTGAATTGGGAGAAAACTCGACCAAGAAAGACAATGATGGTAATGTGATTTCAACAACAACAACAGTTGACTTTGGTGATTTTGATGAATTAACTGGTAAAGTAAAAGGAGACATATATGATCCCAATGTGCCTGTCAGAGCTCATAATCTTGCCAGGGTATTAGAACATGAAATGCTTGGACATGGAGTACTGCAATTACATGATGCCTGGGATCAATCAAAAACGGAAAAGGAACATGGCGCCTTTACAGGACATAATATGACCGGAGATGTCGTAGAATATACGAATCAGCGATTTAATAAACAAATGAGTCTACCATATAGAATTACCTATTATGGAAAAATGGGTGGTGTATATGAAGAAAATGGTGAAAAATACCAGATGTACTACATAGAATTCTCAAATAAAGGAAGAGTAATAACGGTAGGGAAGCCATGCGAAAAATAAAATCTTTTACTCTTATAAATTATTTTAATGTTTTTAAAATTATCAATATGTAAGTAACCAGTTAATGCTGCTTTGAGGTGCCTATCCTGATAATCAAAACTACCTGGTACATATATCGTTAATATTATTTCAGGTTCAAATTAAAAAGACATTCATCTACAAACTAATTTTCTAATCTCATCTAAAAGGCAGGAACAAAATTACCGTTCCTGTCTTTTTTTATGCAGTTTATATGAAAAGTATCACCGTAAATAGGATTGCCCTGTTTGTTGATTAAAACCGAAGCACCTTTGTACCATAAGCTGAAATTGAAAAGCTTTAATAAAAGAATAATTAATCATAAACAACCAAAAAAAATGAAACTGAACAAAAAATTAATGGCCCTGGCCATCACAACAAGCGGAGTATGCACTTTGCAAATGAAAGCTCAACTTACTAATTCATACCCTACAACTGGTAATACAACAATTGGAAGTCATATTGTTGCCGGGAATGGAAATGAATTGTGGAGTGTTGCACCAAGTTTATATGTTAATTACCAGAGTAATGCCTCAAAATCAACCTATTTCTGGAATGGTGCAGCCGGAACAGGTTTTCCAATTTTAAGTTTAATAAACAGTGGCAAAGTAGGTATCGCAACCACAACACCAAATTTTAATTTACAGGTACATGGGCTGGTTGATTATGTTACTCAAACTATTTATGACAGAAATGGAGGCGTGGTGTCCAATGGTGCTAATTATGGTAAAACCAGCCGGATTGGATTAACAAATCTAACTACGGGTTCAGGCGAGTTTGATGGAGCAGTATTACGAATGAGTGATAATAATTTAACAATTGTAAATCAGGAAGCCGGCGGTTTATTTATTGGTTCAAGTGGTGCCTATCTAAATTTTAATGGTGCAAGTGACAAAGCCTATTTTGGATCTTCTATACCATTGGCAGGGGTTAATTACGCCTATTTAAATGTACAAGGATCGGGTGACAATGGATTATTTGTACGTGCAGCCAATTCCGGTAAATATGCCTTAGGCCTTAAAGTATACTCTAACAATGAAAATGTAATAGAAGCTTATGGCACCAGTGCTACCATTAAAACATTCACTGTTCAGGGAAGCGGGAGCACATTGATTAATGCCACCGGAGTTACTGCTACAGGGAATGTATTTTTAGTTCAAAACTCTACCAGAAAATTATTGCAACTCACCAATGATGGAATTTTAAGAGCTCGTCAGATTATAGTTGATCAGGCCAATTGGGCAGACTATGTATTTAAACCAAACTATGATTTAATGAGTTTGGAACAAGTGAAAAAATATATCAAGGAAAACGGACACCTTCCAGGGATTCCAAGCGCCAAAGAAATTGCTGAAACCGGAATTAACCTAAGCGAAATGAACACCAAATTAATGGAAAAAGTAGAAGAATTAACACTTTATATCATTCAACAACAGGAAAAAACAAAAGCACTGGAAGAAAAAATAATGAACCTGGAGAAAAAATAATCCGAATTAATTCACTTTTAAATTTAGAAAATATGAGAAAAATATTATTTCGGTTATTACTCTTTGCCCCAATATTGGTAAAGAGCCAGTGGATAAACTTAGTTCCTAATTATAGTTTTGAGCATGTTTACGAGGGCTACCCGAGTAACCCACATGCCAGTAATTCGAACAATAACAGTAATACTTATGGCGATTGTTTGAACCTTAGTTCTTGGCAACTCTGCTATGATAATCAATTAAAATATTGGCAGCAAATAGCAGATTGGAGATGCCCGGAAAGGGATGGTTTAATAGGACAAAATGGCACCGGTTGTAATGGTACTGCTGATGTTGAGTATAATAACCCTAATTGGCCAAGAACAGGTGAAAAATATTTACACACTACAAATGGTGAATATGTGACTAACACTCTTCTAAATTCAGGGCTAAAGCAGGGGAAAACATACTATATTGAAATTTTTAGTGATACACAAGATAAAACCTTTTACTTAGCAAGTCAGAGAATGCTGCAACACGGTACTGATTGGAACCAAAATATGGATTTACATGTTGGTGATGGTGGATACGAATCTCATTTTACGGTAAATGGCCCTGTTCCGCCAGAATTTATTGAACCTAACCCTAATCAATTCGTGCATTATTCCAGAACAAAAAAATATTTTACTGCTACAAAGGATTACCCATATATTGCTTTTGGAAGTGGGGGTCAATTCGATGATGTGAGAATTTATGAAGTCCCTGCAAATGGCTGTGTTGATAATTGGTATTTCGACAATACTGAATTTAACTACCCTATGGAGGTATACAAGGCTACTAATAATATTTATATTGGTAAAGGAGTAGACCCTGAAAATGAGCCAGGTCTTATTGGTAAGCATATTCCTGGGGATGTTTATATCCATTCCAATAGTAGTGTAATATTTCAGGCTGGCTCACAAGTTATTCTTACAAGTGGATTTTCAGCTAATCCTGGGCCGGGTCAGTACGTAAAGTTTGAGAATACACCCTGTACCGGTAATAGTTCAGGCTGTCCTAATGAACTGAATTTTAGCAACAAGGTTTTTTGTAACAACACGCCGCAGACAATTGGCGATCCAAACATTTCGTCGTGGGGAACAACCGTAACCTGGGCACCTGCTACATACCTGAGTGATCCTCACAGTTCTAACCCAACATTTACTCCTCCATCAGGAACCGGAGCTATTACTTATACAGTTACAGTTAATTATGAATGTGATTCTGAATTCGGGCCGCATACCTCCACATCAACTGTAGTTGTTAGCTACGGCCTTACGTCTGGTTCTTCTCCATGGGTGGCTAAACTCTCTGGTACGCATAATTCTCAAGCTTGGCACGCAACATTAAATTTGAATGAGGGGGTAACCAGGATCGTTGTTACCACCCCGGGGTATTATGAGCCTCAGGGTGCGTTTTCACCACCGACTTATGTGCCCTTTTCACAAACGCTTTACCTCAGTGATTTTACCAATGGACAATGCTCCTATTTTTTACCCGATGCCTGGAGATGGCCTTCATGTATAGATCAACCAATTACTTTTACAGCTTATAATGATTGTACTGGGGAAAGTTATGTACTCGAACTTATCTGGCCTAAATCACAGTATAATGGTGCGATGCTGAACTCCCACCCCTATTCTTTCACTCCAAATGGGGATGGTATAACAGATGATTTTTGTCTGAATAGTACTCAAGCGATTGATACATATGAATTAAGTGTGGCAACTTCAAACACAAGTCCGCCATTCTTTACTTCAGGTGGGTCTATTACAACTTCAACATTTCCAGATGGGAGTCAGTGCTTGTGGTCTCCTTCTCCGGAGTATTACCTTAATTCATATTTTTATTGTGTTCTGGTGCTAAGAAATAATTGCGGTCAAACAATAACCGAATCTTTTTCCTTAGACAATTCGTTGGTAGGCAGAATGGCAAACCCAAACAATAATCAGCACAATGGCTCGGTGAGCGAGTTAAAAGATGATCAGTTGGAGCCGCTTGACATAGATAAGGGCGGGCTTGAAATTATGCCTAACCCTGCGCAGGATAACTTTAACATTGTTGGTCAGGTGAACCGGATCACGAGGGTAGAAGTAACTACTTTAATGGGAGTTAAACTGTTTGATAAATACAACACCTATACAAATATTGATATAGGTGAACTATCGGCAGGTACTTATATAGTGAGGATATACATTGGTAATAAGGTTATAACAAAAAAACTTATTAAGATGTAATTGATATTGGAAAAAATCAATTAAAGGCATTAACGAAAACCGTTAATGCCTTTTTTGTTACCGATAATGGGAAGGAGTGTACCGTAAATATGTTTGACAAATTTTAAAACTTTTATTCCCTCATTTTTGTGTTTTAATAACAAAAAGAATTCTATTTATGAAAAAAAACAAAACGCTCAGCTTTCTCATCGTACTATTTGGCGCTTATTTCAGTGCTTATTCACAATGGTATTGGGATTACAGTTCCCCCAACAGTTTTCCATTAGGAATAATAGGTACCGGTGAAGTAACCGTAAACAGTGGTCTTGTAAAATTCAACAATTGTCCGGGAGGGGGTGAAAACCGTGCTTATGTAGCCCTGGCAGATAATAATTCCAGTGGAGGAACTTTATCCACCTCTTTTCGTTTAGATTTTGATTTTTCATTTTCGGCCAACAATGCTTCCAATGGAATGTCACATTGGATCACCACCTTAACAGCGGGGCATCAGGACCTGAAAACGGAAAACCCTGTTCAACCCTGGACCATTTACCAGGATATGATTGGTGTTTTATTGCAAACACCTGTCTCCAATAGTAGTGCAAACCCTCAACTGTACATTACTGCTAAAAAAGGGCAAACCCAGGTGCTTGGTGCTTCGGGGATAATTTTAACCCCGGGAAGTTATTCTATTACACTTGAACGTATTGCAGGATCAACTTTAAAGCTCAGTGTTTTCACATCTCCGGCAAGAACTCAGCTGGTTGGAGCACCATATTGTTTTACGGCATTTGATGCGACCATTGGAATTACAACTCCCCTCACCTATGTTCAGCACGGTGTAAATCCACTTGCTGGTTCGGATAGAAAATTAACCGGAACGGTAGATAATGTAAAATTAGACAATGTTGTAATCCCTGGTATTGGTTCCAGCCAGTGGTTGTGCGGACCCGGTTATACTCCGGCTGCATTAACATCAACCAACAACTCGGTACAATTTATTGGTACCTATAGCTGGCAAACTGCTCCAGGCACAAGTGGACCCTGGTCTACAACAGGTGTAACTACCCCCAGCTACACACCTGCTCCGGTAAGTGCACTCACTTTTTACCGCAGAATTTATACTTATGGCTGTAGCCAGTCGTATACTTCAAACAAAGTATGGGTAAATTTTTATCCCTTTAACGCCACACCCGATTGTGATATAACTGATGATTACACCAATGCATCACTATGGACGCAAACAGGAACTCAGGTAGCTGTCAATAGCATTGGTGGGAATTGTTCTTACCGGCTTGCAACCAATGATATTTCCAGAAGAGTTACCCGCACCTTAGGCAACTTACCAAACGATGTCTGGAGAATGGACTTTAACTTTAGTTATGACAATACCACTTCTGCCAGTCCAAGTGCCTACATAGCTGCGTTAACCAGTTCTGCATTAGATCCATTGGATGTTTCTCAAAATTTAATGTTCGTAGGATTCGGTCAGATGAATACCAACAATGGAAATACATATCCCAACACCTGTATATGGGGAGGCGCCAGTAAAGCCAATTCAGCAGTAATGAACACCAGCAGTTTAGGAATACCTGTGATTTTAGGGTGGAACTACACCAATTACATCACCCTTGAACGTATATCGGCTACCCAGGGTAGAATTTCAGTATTTACAAATTCAGCCCGTACGATACATGCACAAAACTCTCCACAGTGTTTTACTATTGATCCCCTTGTTACAGGATTAAATACAATACAGCATGCCAATAATCTGAACAGTGTAGGAACACATAGCTTAACGGCACAAATCAGTAATTTATGTATTGATGACCCTTCTGTTTTCTCTGGCCGCATAGCTAATCAGTCCAGTGGAATTGAACAAACTGAAAAATCACCTGAAATGGTTTCAATACACCCTAACCCGGGATCAGGTGTTTTTACCATCTCAACACATGAAAACCAGGAAGGCAAAATCGAAGTGTATGATGTAATAGGCAGAAAAATTCAAAGCCTGAAATTAAACCGTGATATTTCCATCTATAAACTCGATTTGTCGGACAATCCCAAAGGGGTCTATATTGTGAACCTGGTTTCAACTCAAAAAACACAATCGAAAAGAATCATTCTGGAATAACTAATTTTCTCATCTCAAAAGGCATGAACCGTAAAATCGTTCATGCCTTTTTATGTGCCCATTACATTATTCGTCTGTATTTCATTCTTACAATAAAATACTTTAGCACACGTTTATCAATCAAACTAAAAATACATAAGTTCAAACATTGACTCAACAACAATATTTAAAATTGAGCCTCAGCAATTTCTACCTGAAAAAACAGTGGCAAAACACCGTTAATATCTCATTTCATACACTTTAGGGCTAAAACCTGACCGGATATAGGATATCCACAGCATTGAATAAATAAAATCCTCAACTTTGTACAATTAACCAATTAAAACAAAACATTATGATAGTTTGGTCAGGAAGAGGATTTACAGCACTATTGGTATTGCTGCTTGCATTTGCAGTTTTCGTGAAAATTATACCCGCAGAACAAAAAGACTATGTCTTTGTCCTCTCACTATTTATTGCCGGGGCTTTTAGCTGGGTGATGGGAAAAAAATGGAACGAGAAAGAAACCAAAACTTATATTGATAAAGAAAGCGGACAGGAAGTAACAATGCAAGCCAACCACAGTTTGTTCTGGATTAAATTGCAATACTGGGGGATTATATTTGCCGGCATTGGATTAATTATTTTGGTTCAACAACTATTGAAATGATTGGAAAAATAATTCTCATTGCATTTATTTTTACAGGAATAAATTGTTTTTCACAAGAGGGTTTAAAAACTGACAAAGTTGAATACCAAACAGGTCTTACGGTCGGCTATGTATATGCCAATACTCAATTTATTTCCATTGGTGGGCTGATCGGGCAAAATTACGGTCACCTGAAAAAGGAAGCTATTGGAAGCGGGCTTTGCATGGATGTAAGCCTAAACACGGAGGTTTTAACTATTGGTCAAAAATGTTTTGTTGAAGGTTCTGTTAATAATTTTGGCTTGCGTTTAAACCTGATTAATTATGTAAGAGGTAAACAAAATGATTTCAGAGTGAGGCCTGAAATTAATTTTAATTTTTTGAGCTTGATGAATATAAGTGCGGGCTATGCACTTGTTTGGGATGACAATTATTTTAAAGATATAAGCAAATTTAATGTAAGTGTTACCTATAATTTTATTAAATAAAGAATGATTTTTCTGATGAACAGAGCTATAAAAACGAGTAGGGCAAAAACCGACCTCTTAACACTCGAACCTTTTTTACAGGGCAAATTAAAAGTGCATAAGTTCAGATTTATAGGTCAGTTTGGATATTCGATAATTCTAAAGGAAGGGCACGATTACATGAAGCCCATGCTGGCTGTAGGTATGGAATATGTATTGTAGAAATCAGATCTTATCCTCCAATACAGGTAAATACAACACGGCCCTTGTCCCACAGGCAATGCCACCGGCATCAACAAGGTCTATAATTTCAGTTTTCACCAATTTATCCGAAAAAGTGTGCAGGTGTTTTAAACGTTGTTCGGTAATAAATATACCCACCGAACGATGGCTTTTTTCTTTGCTGGTAAATGCCTTTGCTTTTTCACGTCCTACTCCATTGTCTTCAACAACACATTTTACACTTCCGCTTTCCAGCGAAAAATGCATACTTATCCTGGCCTCTCCTTCCTCCTTGTACCTTAAGCCGTGCCAAAACGAATTTTCAATATAGGGCTGAATAATCATGGGTGGCACCTTGCAATCAACATCCTTTAAGTCTGCTGCAATGCTTAGATCAAAGTCTACTTTTCTCGCAAAACGCATACTCTCCATTTCGGCATACAGGCGCAGCATTTCAATTTCCTTACTTAAAGGTACCGTGCTTTGCATATTGTTTTCCAGCACTAAGCGGATGAGCCGCGAATATTTGGTAAGGTATTTATTGGCTTTTAAAGGATTGTTGTCGAGGATAAAGTTTTGAATCGAGTTCATGGCATTGAAAGTAAAGTGCGGGTTCATTTGCCCGCTTAAAAATTTCAACTCCATATCAATGGCTTTTTGAAACAGCTCTGATTTTTCTTTTTCATTTTCAGCCGCCTTTTTGTAAAGGTCCGTTTTTTCAGTCTCCCTTTTTTCCACCACCCGGATGCGGTAACGGATGATCAGAAAAATTCCGCTTAACAAGGCTGTAAGCGATAAAATCCTGAACCACCAGGTGTGCCAGAAAGGGGGTGCTATGCAGAAGCTGATCCGTGCAGGTGCTGTACTCCAGTACCCGTCGTTGTTACGGGCATACACTTCAAAAGTGTAATTCCCGTAAGGGAGGGTTGTAAAATTGGCTGTTGTATATTTGGTGCATTTCCAGGTGGTATCCAAACCCTTCAGCCTGTATTTATACAAGGTGTTTTCCACATCCTTGTAGGTTAAACCGATATAGTTGAGAACAATGTTGTTTTGATTGTAACTTAAATAAAAAGTGTCTTTTACCCCAACTAAACTATCGTTGATGTGCAATTTACTAATGTAGACGGGCGGAGGCACTGCATTGGCCCTGAGCAGAGTCTTGTTGAACACACTTATTCCTTCGTTGCTTAACACATAAACGCTGTCGTTTTTTACAATCACCTCGCTGGTTTCGTTCGACAACAAGCCGTTGTGGGTGCTGTAATTGTAAGTAGTAAACAAAAGGGGAGAAAAACTCTTTATTACAATATGGCTCAGGCCTTTGTTGGTACTTAACCAGGCCGATTTTTCATTTTCCAAAAAAACGGTTGAACAGACATTGCTTAACAAACCGTTGGCTTCATTAATTTTAAGAATTTTATTGTTGTGTTTTATTAACAAACCTTCGTTTTTGGTGGCCATCCAAATTACATTGCCTTCCGATATTTTTAAATCATTGATCCTTGTTTTTAATTCAGGCCATTGATCGCCAAAATAAGTGAATTTTTCATCTTTAAATTTCCACAAGCCATTCATGCAAGCCAGCCATATCTGCCCTCCCTGGTCTTCATCCATTGAAAATATCCGGTCGCTGAATGTGTACCTGGTCAACTCGTTATTTTTAAGCTTTACCAGGCTGTGATAAACCCCCAATAAAATTGCATTCTCTTTTTTGGTTTGCAAACAACAGGAAGCGCCGAATGATTTACCCTCAACAGTGGACATTTTTTTTTCGACCTTGTACTGCTGGTTCAAAACAAAACAACCCAGGTGACCACTAACGCACATTTTTCCATCGTTCAGCATTAAAATATGGGGAATGTAATTGATGACGTCCGGAATGATGTTCAGGTTTATTTTTGAAACCTGTCCATGATTAATAACAGCCACATTTCCATTGTCTAAATTAGCCCAGATGTTCTGATTTAAATCAAGGCCGAAATGCTGGATTTTATCGCAGTTCAAATCCGCTGCTGCAAAATAATTTGAAACAAGGTAATTCTGGATGTAAAAAACACCTTTTTCCAAAGTCGTCAGCCACATCCCCCCTTCCCTGTCCTGTACAACAGAGCCAATCGATTTTGAATCAAGGTAATGATAGGGCTGTTTATCCATGTCCCCATCCGGAAAATAATAAAGTCCCTTTTTATAAACACCAATCCATATCCCTTTTTTTACATCTTCAAGCAACGACAATATTCTGGCTCCGGGAAATTTTTTTTCCTTTATTATTTTCCCTGTAGTACTATTCAGTATAAATATTTTATTGGAATAACTAAACAGGTAATCGCCATTGCTCATTTGAACAACCCTGTAACAAACATTATTGGTAGAATAAGAATTCTCTATTTCGCTGGACTTAATTAATTTTTCATTTTTATAAAAACAAAATTTCTCACCTATTTCATCCCCATTTTTCCAGTGTAGTGGATAATGTTTATAATCAACGCCCTGGTAATGCCCGTCAAAACCATAATAAATTCCTTTATTTAATTTTTTTATATACACACCAGGCGCTTCGTTTCTTTGCCTGAATATTATTTTTTGTTTATTTC
>JAHEYF010000051.1:6191-31957 GCA_023251755.1 Bacteroidota bacterium | reverse complement strand
CAGGAAATACTTTCACTGGCCTCGGACCTGTTGATTATTGCGGCCCTGTTTCAATTGTTTGATGGTACACAGGTGGTAGCACAAGGGATGCTAAGAGGAATGGAGGATGTAAAAATTCCAACCTTTATTACATTAATTGCCTACTGGGTCATTGCTTTGCCCCTTGCCTATTATTTTGGCGAAGTGCTTCAGTTAAAAGTGCAGGGTGTTTGGTATGCTTTAACACTAAGCTTAGTTGTGGCGGCGGTGGGATTGTACTGGCGGTTTAAACGATTAGTACGGGATTTAGTTCGATAGTTTTTTCGTTCACTTGTTCATTCGTTCACCCAGAACTATTAAACGAATAAACGAGAGAGCTATTAAACTTCCTCCACAACAAAGCCCAGTTTCCTCAAATCCTCCCAGTACGAAGGATAGGATTTTTCAACCACTTCGGGGTTTTCAATTTCAATCGAATCACAGAGTAAGGCCAGGGGGGCGAAACTAAGGGCCATCCTGTGATCGTTATAGGTAGCAATTGGGCCTGTAACTTTATTGTTAAAATTTGCAGGGTTGATCTTTATTCCTTCATCACCTAAGACTTCAACATTAACATTTAATTTAGCCAGTTCTTTTTCCAAAGCGTTGATCCTGTCGGTTTCCTTAACCCTCAGGGTTTTTAATCCCGTTAAGATGGCCGGTACTTTTAATGCTCCTGCTACCACCGCAATTGTCTGGGCAATGTCCGGGCAGTCTTCAAAATTATACAGAAACTGTTCGGTTAGTTCCGGTGCTTTTTTAATGTGGAGATCATTTCCTTCCCATTCGGAATGAACGGTGAAAAACTCAAATAAATTTTTCACCACTGCGTCTCCCTGGAAACTTTTTTGTTTCAGGCCCTTCACAATAAAATCAGCTTCTTTGGCCAGGGCAGCCAGGCTGTATAAATACGAAACAGAACTCCAGTCGCCTTCAACAAGGTATTTATTGTATTCTTCTTCCTCAATAGAATAGTTTTGATGCGAAACGTGTATAGCATAATTTTGCTGGGCAACCTGTATGCTGTTGTCTTCCCAGTTTCCGTACACCCCGTACATTTCCATCATACTCAGGGTCATGTTAATGTAGGGTTTCGAAACCAGTTCGCCGGTAAAATTCAACACTAATCCGCGTTGCATCAAAGGGCTCACCATCAGCAAAGCCGAAATAAACTGCGAGCTTACACTTCCGTTAATGTCAATTTCACCACCGTGCAGGGTATCGCCATTAATTTTTATGGGTGGGTACCCTTTTTTACCCAGGTATTCAATATCCGCACCCAGTTTACGCAAAGCATCCACCAGTTCGCCAATCGGCCTTTGCAACATCCTTTCCGATCCGGTTAATATACGTTCACCTTCAATGCAGGAAAAATAAGCCGTTAAAAAACGCATGGTTGTACCGGCATGGCCCACATCAAAAGTAGCGGTGGTGCCGGGTGTATTGTTTTCAGCCTCCTTCAATATCCGTATCAGCGTTTGTGTATCCTTAGCGGGAGAAAGGTTTTGAATATCAATGTCAAGCCCTGAAATGGCTTTAATAATAAGCATACGGTTGCTTTCACTTTTTGAGGATGGAAGAGATATTTCTCCCTTCAGGGTTTTGGTGGGATGTGATATTTTAAATACCATCAGATGGAATTGTAAAAGGTTAATGATTCCAATATTTCAAAAGATGTGAATTCAGCATTTATTTTAAACTTTCCAATCCCCTTCAGCAGGGTGAACCTTGTTTTCCCATTTTCATTTTTTTTATCGTGCTGCATCAGGGCCATCAGCACTAAGAATTCTTTTTCTGCTAATTTTACCTGCGGAAAATAAGCCAGTATCAGTTCTATTATTTCCTTTAATTGTTTTTCTCCCAGTAATTTCTTTGTATACGAAAGGTAAGCTTCACAAATCATCCCAATGGCAATAGCCTCGCCGTGCAACAATTGCTTCCCTTTTTTAGTAAGGTACAAACTTTCAACGGCATGGCCAATTGTATGTCCGAAATTCAAAGCCTTGCGCACATTTTTTTCCTGCGGGTCTTTTTTAACGATGCTGTTTTTAATCTGCACCGATTGGTGGATCAGGTCGTTTAATTTTGCAGGGTGAAGTGATTTTAAACCTGTAATTTTTTTCCACAGGCCTGCATCCGCTATCAGGGCTGATTTAATCACCTCTGCAAAACCATTGATCAATTGTCGGTCGTCCAGGGTTTTTAAAAAGCCCGGGTAAATAAATACACCTTTGGGTTGTGTAAAGGTACCGATGTGGTTTTTATAAGAACCGAAGTCTATTCCCGTTTTGCCGCCCACCGAGGCATCGGCCATTGACAACAAAGTGGTGGGTATATTAATAAAATCAATACCGCGTTTGTAAGTAGAAGCTACAAAACCACCCATATCGCTGATGACGCCTCCGCCGATGTTCACCAATAAAGATTTACGGTCGGCTTCCGAGTCGGTCAATTCCTTCCATAAATTAATGCAGGTTTCAATGGTTTTGTTTTCTTCCCCGTTGGCGATCAACAATACATCGGCCTGCTGCAATACTTTTACCTTTTTTACCAGGTGCAGCAAACAATGGTCTTTTACTATATCATCGGTAAGAATAAAATATTTTGAATAGGCCTGTGATTTTAAATAATCATTTAATGCCAGTAAATTACCATCTTCAAAAAACACAGCATAACCAAGTGATTGAATTTTATCCATAAACCTAATAATTGTAACAAAAATACATTAAAAGCCAATAGCCAAAGCATCTTTTAAATTATATTTGCATGATATTTTAGCAATTCATGAATTGAATTACGAATAGAGGATTTTTGAACCCTGAAGATAAAACGATGAAGATTTCTTTTGATAATACTGAGAATGCTTTTAAAGCAAAAACGGATGGTGAGTTAAGACGTTCATACTGGTTGTTTAAATTAATAGGCAGTCCTTCGCTTGTAAAATTAGGTGCTACAGCGGCACCCCTGGCGCTTAACCTGGGTTTTAAAACCGTGTTTAAAAAAACCATTTTCAAACAATTTGTAGGTGGCGAAAACATCGGCGACTGTTCGCAAACCATTAGCGACCTTGGCAAATACAATGTAGGCACCATACTCGATTACAGTGTGGAAGGAAAAGAAAGCGAAGCCGATTTTGATGCCTGTTGTACCGAAACCATTGAAACCATTCACCGGGCGAAGAACGATAAAAACATACCCTTTTGTGTATTTAAAGTAACAGGCCTGGCCCGCTTTGCTTTATTGGAAAAAGTAAGTGCCCGCCAGGATTTAAGTGATGCCGAAAAAAAAGAATGGGACCTGGTAAACCAAAGGGTCAATAAAATATGTAAAGCAGCCCACGATGCCGGTAAACCCTTGTTTATTGACGCAGAAGAAAGCTGGATTCAACAGGCCATCGACGATTTAGCCGACAACAACATGGCTTTGTACAACAAAGAAAAAGCCATCGTATACAACACCTTTCAATTGTACCGAAAAGACAGGTACAGTTTTTTAAAACAATCTTTCGAAAAAGCAAAAGCCGGCAATTACCATTTAGGCGCTAAATTGGTTCGCGGAGCTTACATGGAAAAAGAACGGGTGCGTGCCAGCGAGCAGAATTACCCTTCGCCCATACAGGATGTAAAAGAAAATTCGGATAAAGATTACAACGCTGCCCTGGAGTTTTGTGTAGCCCACATCGACCGCATAGGTTTGTGTGCCGGTACCCACAACGAACAAAGCAGCCTGTACTTAGCCGAACTGATGGAAAAGTACAATGTTGCAAAAGAAGACAAACGAATTTATTTTTCGCAATTATTGGGTATGAGCGATCATATTAGTTTCAATCTTTCGCTCAACGGCTACAATGTTGCCAAATATGTTCCTTATGGCCCTATACGTGAAGTATTGCCTTACCTCATCCGCCGGGCCCAGGAGAACACCAGTGTTAAAGGGCAAACCGGGCGAGAACTGGGTTTAATTATTAAAGAAAAAGCCAGAAGAAAGTCTTAAGTTTTTTTTATTCCTGTCCGAAAACAAATTTTAGCACTTTTTATTTTTCAAAGCATCTGAGAAAGTCAAATAGTCTGGGTGTAAATCACTTACATAAATTTGCAATTCCGCAAACTAAGTTTTCTTATTTTTTTGGTTTACAAAAAAGGGCCTTTGGTCGGCATTTTTTTTGAATTAATGATAAAAACAATTAATATTGCAAGGTTGAATTTGTAACAATTGTTTAATTTTTAATTAATAAAAAAAATGAAAAAAACGCTACTATTAAGTGCGGTCCTTTTAACCGGGCTTGCAATTAATGCGCAAACTGCCCGCAAAGCACCACAAACAGCTCCGGTATTACAGAAAAAATTTCAGCACATAAGCCCTGATGCACAGGCTTATTTCCCTGAAAAAACACTGAAACCTACTGTCAACAATACCAATAAGGTTCAGGCCCCGCCTTACCAAAAAATCGGCTCTTCTATTAATGGTTATACTTTGTTGGTTTCTCAATCAAACGGTTTAACTTACAATAAAGCTATTAATGCAGTGATGTTTACCCACCGTAAAGGGCCAGACTGGGCTATTGGTTCTGCAGGAATAAATAATTCAGGTGCCATTCAATGTACCTGGAGCAGCAACAACGGTACTTCCTGGGATTCCACCATTCTTTATGCCAATGGCACCAACCTTGGCCGTTACCCGAGTGGTGCTATCTACAACCCAACGGGCAATACCACTCCTGCGAATGCAAAAGGTCTGGTAATGGGACCTATAACAGGCGGATCGGGCTGGTTAGGAAACTATTTTTCTTCAGGTCCTTTAACAACTGGAAAAATTGATTCTTCGGGAACAACATTTGTTGGCAATAACACTGTAAATACTACTGGTGGCAATAGCATTGGCGGCCGTATAGGTTTTGCACGTATCGATATGCAGGAAGCCGCAGGTACTATTTGGGGTACTGCTGGTTTGTATACCGGCGATGTAAATGGAACAACCGCTGCTACCCAGGGTTTTGCAGGTACAGGACTTATCAAAGCAAGCACTACGGATAACGGGGCTACTTTTGTCTGGAAATCAGATTCAATTAAACCTGCTTTTTTAGTGGCTACCGATGGTTCTAATGAATCTTTCAGTGTTACTGATTTGGCTTTTTCTCCTAACGGGCAAATAGGCTATGCTATATTTTTGGGTATCGAAGCCGGTGCTACCGGTTCAAGAAAAGCCTACCAGCCAATTGTATACAAATCAACAAATTCGGGTGCAACCTGGACACAGGTAAATGCAGGATACGATTGGGCCGCAGGTGCCAATGCTTGTTTAATGGCTACCATTGCCGATGTAAAAACCACTCCGGGTTTACGTAAACCCTGGTTCTCACAAGGTTTAGGTTCTGATGCCGTTGTAGACAACGCTGGTAAATTACACTTTATTTGTACAGTAGGTGCAGGCTCAAGCGACAATGTTGATTCATTGGGTTATACTTACAGTTACGACTATACTACTTATTACCCTTATATCTGGGATTTAGTAACGGATGGTACCGGTACATGGACAGAATATTTTGTTGATTCATTGCTTACTTCTGATTTAGCTACAACTACTACCGAAAATCCATGGACAGACGGTACAGCTAAAGTTGCTTACGACAACCGTATCCAGGCATCACGTACTACTGATGGTTCACGTATTTTTGTAGGCTGGAACGATGCTGACCCTGTATTCAACGGAAACATTTACCTCATCGGACCCGATATTTTTGTAAAAGGGATCAACCCCTCTAATATGAATATGTCTGTAAGAAAAAACATGAACAACAATACCCAGGAAGCATATTGGATGTATATGTCCAATGTTACCATGGAACCAAGTGCAGGTAATTACCAGATTCCTTTCACCTATTCCTTATCGCGCACAGGTAACTTCAACATGTTGCAAACAATGGATCACTTTTATGTAGACGATGCTACGATTGCTGATGCGGCAATCAACGTTCCTTACGCTCCTTGTCCGTTTATCGGCATCAACGAAAGCAAAGGCGCTATTGAAGCTGTTGCTCAAAACTTCCCGAACCCATTTGACAACACAACCAGCATTAAAGTTACTTTAACTACTGCCGAAGACATCAAATTAAGTGTATACAACACTATGGGCCAGATGGTAGCTTACAAAGCCGTTAAAGGCAGCGCAGGCGACAACAACATTAGTGTTGATGCAGCCAACTTAGTTTCAGGTGTTTATTTCTACAGCATTAACGTGAATGGAAACGTTATCACTAAAAAAATGACTGTTAAGAAATAAGATTTCTAACAATAATTCATCTTCATAAAAAAGTCCCCGGTGATGAACCCGGGGACTTTTTTATGCTCATTTGGGCAACCCGGTCGCCTTTAGGCTAAGCTGTATACACTGCCTGGTAGTATATGCAGACAGAACTATCTGTTTTTAAAATCAGTTATTTCTACCCTGTTCCATGCTGTTTTATTTCCCTTAGTTTGTATTGTAAAGCACAGCTTCAAAACAACAAAGCGTGGAGCAGAACCCACTTAAATAAACGAACCTTTCTGCAAAGGTTGAATTGCAGGGGCCAAACCCGAAAAGCCTTATGAACAGGGAAAATAAAATTTTTTAAGTATGATAAATGAACTTTATGCCCGACTGGCAAACGACACTTCCACCATGCGCTCATTATTTACAGGTGTTTTCACTTCAATTACAAAAATTGAACTGAGCCTCTCTACTCAGGCAAGCGGAACAGCAAATTTTGCCATTTTCGAAAACAATGTAGAAAAAGTGAGTCAGCGGGTAACAGCGGGCCAGTCTGTATCCTGGACACCCCAGGCGGGTTCAACAGTGGCCTTTTATGTAAATTATTACAATGCCAGCGATTTGCCCATGGTTAATGCAACAATCTCATAAGGGTTCGTTCATGTTTTTGATAATTCGCCGAAGCTTGTATCATCTAAATGGTAGGCTGCATCAGTCTGCATTGTATTTTCCTGCAAATGCAGACTGAGCCCGGCGGTTTATCATCACATCAGCTCATCAAACAAACATCTTCCCCGGGTTCAAAATCATATTCGGATCAAACAACTTCTTAATCGCTTTTTGCAATTCAATTTCTTTTTCACCCATCACCAGGCCCATGTATTCCTTTTGCACCAGGCCAATGCCGTGTTCGCCGCTAATGGTACCTCCTAATTGTTTGCACAACACAAACATTTCGGCAATGGCCGACTTAATGTGCGGGCCGTTCCATAAGTCGTCGGCCATGTCGCCTTTAATCATACGGATGTGCAAATTACCATCGCCGGCATGGCCGTAGCACACCGATGCAAAACCGTAACGCTTACCAATGTCCTTTACCCCCTTCACTAATTTGGGCAACTCTGCGCGTTGCACCACCGTGTCCTGTTCCTTGCTGATGGCGTGCGAGGTAACCGCTTCGTTAATTTTACGGCGCAATTGCCACAGCTCTGCTTTTTGTGCAGCCGTTTCAGCAAATAGAATTTCGCCAATGTCGAACTTACTGACTACCTCGCTAATCGCTTCCATCTCCCCCATCAATACGTCCACATTGTTTCCGTCCACCTCAATCAGCAAATGCGCCTGTACATCGTCTTCAATTTTTACCACCGAACTTTGCACATATTTACTTACCCAGTCCAGGGCATCCCGTTCCATAAACTCTAATGCACTGGGGGTATAACCCGCCCTGAACACTTCCGATACAGCCATACAGGCCTCTTCTGTATTGCGGAAAGGAACCAGCATCAGTAAATTGTGTTTGGGCAAAGGAATGAGGCGTACAATAATTTTAGTTACAATGCCCAATGTACCTTCGCTCCCAATCATTAATTGCGTAAGGTTATAACCCGTTGAGTTTTTCAGGGTATTGGCCCCCGTATAAATTATTTCCCCGGTGGGCAACACCACTTCTAAGTTCAACACATAATCTTTGGTTACCCCGTATTTAACACATTTAGGGCCCCCGCTGTTTTCGGAAATATTGCCCCCCATAAAACAACTCCCTTTGCTCGCCGGATCGGGCGGATAAAACAATCCCTTTTCGGCAACTGCATCCTGAAAGGCTTCGTTAATAACCCCCGGCTCCACAGTGGCTTGTAAATTGCGTTCATCTATTTCCAGTATATTATTGAATCGTTCGGTGGACAATACTATGCCCCCATACAACGCCAATGCCCCGCCGCTTAAACCCGTACCAGCCCCGCGGGGCGTCAGGGGTACATTTCTTTCAACGCATATCTTAACAATTGCTGATATTTGTTTAGCTGTATTAGGTTTCACCACCAGCTCGGGCATGTACACCAGGTCCTCCGTTTCGTCGCTCGCATATTGTTGCATACGCTCCGCATCCGTGTATACATAGTCTTTTCCCACTATCCCAATTAATTCCTCAATTAGGGCCGGGGTAATTTTAGTATAGTTCATTGCGGTAATTCTCCTTTCATCCATGTAACCCTCCAAACAAAATTTATAAAGTAAGCAAACATAAAAAATATCTATCTTCACAAAGTTTAAAAAAATTACAATATATGCTGCGTAAACTTTTTATTGCTTTTTTACTATTAAGTGTTAACTGTATTGTTGCACAAAACAAGAAACAAATTACCCTCGAAGATATATGGCGTGACCGCACTTTTGCACTGAACCGCGCCCCGGGCTTTAACTCCATGAAAGACGGCATTAGTTACACCGAACAGGGAGAAGACGGAAACATTGACAAATACGAATTAAAAAGCGGGAAAAAGATCGGCAACATTGTTAAAGCCGAAGAACTGAAAACCGAAGAAGGCACTAAAATTGAAGTGCAGGATTATTCTTTCAGCGACGACGAGAGCAAACTGATGCTCAGCACTAAATTTGAAGCCATTTACCGCCGCTCGGGCACCTGCACCTATTATGTGTTCGACTTAAAAACCCGCAAGGCTACAAAACTATCCAACAAAGACAAACAACTGTTCGCCACCTTTGCCCCTGTTGGCAACAAGGTAGCTTTTGTACGCGATAACAATGTGTTTGTAAAAGACCTCGACAACAACAGCGAAACACAAGTGAGCAGCGACGGTGAATACAACAAAATTAAAAACGGCTGGAGCGACTGGGTGTACGAAGAGGAGTTCAGTGTAGCCCGCAACTTTTTCTGGAACAGCAACGGAACCAAATTAGCTTACATTAAATTTGACGAAAGCAAAGTAAAGGAATTTGAAATGCCCATGTATACCGGCCTGTACCCCGAACAATACAAGTTTAAATACCCAAAAGCCGGCGAAAGTAATTCCATTGTAAGTGTACATATATACGACCTGGCTTCCAAAACAACAAAGCCTGTTGACATTGGCACCGAAAAAGACATTTACATTCCACGCATAAAATGGACACACGATGCCAGCATTTTATCGGTGCAACGCATGAACCGTTTGCAAAACAAACTGGAACTTTTATTTGCCGATGCAGCTACAGGCGCCAGCAAAGTTGTTTTAAGCGAGGAAGCCAAAACCTATATTGATGTTAGCGATGACCTTGTATTTTTAAAAGACAACAAGGGTTTTATATGGTGCAGTGAAAAAGATAATTTCAACCATTTTTACCACTACGATTTTACAGGTAAGCTTGTAAACCAAATCACCAAAGGCAACTGGGATGTAATTGATTTTAAAGGGTACGACGAAAACACCAAAACCCTGTTCTACACTTCTACTGAAGTATCGGCCATTGACCGCGATTTATACAGTGTTTCACTGGACGGAAAAACCAAAAAGAAACTGTCGGTTTTAAAAGGAAACACCAATGCCAGTTTCAGCAGCAGTTTTAAATATTATGTGAGTACCTGGAGCGATGCCAACACCCCGCCCGTACACGAACTGCACAGCGCCGACGGCAAACTGCTAAAGGTACTCGAAGACAACAAAGCCGTGAAAGAAAAATTAAGCAATTACGACATTACCAAATGTGACTTCTTCACCTTTAAAACTTCCGAAAACATAGAACTGAATGGCTGGATGATGAAGCCCATCAATTTTGACCCTGCAAAAAAATACCCGGTTTACATGTATGCCTACGGTGGTCCCGGTTCAAACGCCTGCAACAACAGCTGGGGTGGGGCCAATTACTACTGGTACCAGTTGTTGTGCCAGCAGGGGTATATTGTAGTGTGTGTAGACGGACGGGGCACCCTGGGCCGCGGACGCGAGTTCAAACACAGCACTTATTTACAATTGGGCAAGCTCGAATCGACAGACCAGATTGAAGTGGCCAAATACCTGGGCCAGCAAGCCTACATCGATAAATCGCGCATCGGTTTCCAGGGCTGGAGTTTTGGCGGTTACATGGCTTCTATATTAATTGCCAAAGGGGGAGATTATTTTAAAGCCACCATTGCAGTAGCCCCCGTTACCAACTGGCGCTATTACGATAACATTTACACCGAACGGTTTATGCGCACCCCCCAGGAAAACGCCAAGGGCTACGACGACAACTCCCCCATTAATTTTACCAAAAACATAAAAGGCAAATACCTCCTCATACATGGTAGCGCCGACGACAACGTACACCTGCAAAACAGTATGGAAATGACTGAAGAACTGGTAAAAAACAACATTCCTTTTGAACAGTTTATATACCCCAACAAAAACCATGGAATAAGCGGCGGCTTAACCAGGCTGCATTTATATACAAAAATGCTTAAGTTTGTGCGCGAAAATATTTAAATGGTTCATTAAAAAGTAAATCTTAATCAATACGTAAATAAAACTATGTCACAAGAAGCACAAGTTAAAATGACCCACCCAAAAGGACTTTGGGTATTGTTTGGTACAGAAATGTGGGAAAGGTTCAACTTCTACGGAATGAGAGCAATTTTGACCTTATTTTTGGTGAATTCATTAATGATGAAAGAAGAAGATTCTTCTTTAATATATGGAGGCTTTCTTGGCTTGTGTTATTTAACCCCCATGCTGGGTGGTTTTGTGGCCGACCGCTTTTTAGGAAACAGGAATTGTATTATGCTGGGGGGTCTGTTAATGGCTTTGGGTCAAATGTTACTTTTTTTTAGTGCCAGTGTATTCTCAAGCAATCTTGGCCTTGCCAATACATTTATGTGGACGGCTCTGGGGATCCTTATTTTCGGGAACGGTTTTTTTAAACCCAATATTTCCAGCATGGTGGGTAGCCTGTATCCAAAACAAGAAAAAAATAAATTAGATACTGCTTTTACCATTTTCTATATGGGCATTAACCTGGGTGCTTTTTTAGGCCAGTTGATTTGCCCTATCATTGGCGATGTAAAAGATTCGGGTGGCATCAGGGATATTCATGCATTTAAATGGGGCTTTTTAGCCGCAAGTATTGCCATGTTAATTGGTACAGCAACTTTCTATTTTTTAAAAAATAAATACGTCGTAACACCCGAAGGAAAACCATTGGGTGGATTGCCTTCTAAAAATGAATCTTCCGATTTTGAAGAAGGGGAATCTCAAAAAGCCGTATTCACCTCAAAAGCTTTAATGGGTGCGGTGATTGCGTTCATTGGTTTAGGTGCTGTTATTCATTATGTATGTGGGCAAAACTGGATTTACACCGTAATCTATTCCAGCGGTTTATCACTGGCCGGTTTAATTATTTCCGATTCCTCCTTAACAAAAGTAGAAAGAGACCGAATCTTTGTAATTTACATTATTGCCTTCTTCGTTATTTTTTTCTGGGCCGCATTCGAACAGGCCGGCTCATCATTAACTTTTATTGCAGACAATCAAACAGACCGGAATTTCTTTGGATGGAACATGCCTCCTTCGATGGTGCAGATTTTTAACGGGTTATTTGTGGTGGCCTTTGCCGTTCCATTCAGTATGCTGTGGGATAAATTAAGGGCAAAAGGCAAAGAGCCTATTTCGCCTATGAAACAGGCATTTGGCCTGGCTTTAATCGCTATCAGTTACTTCCTGATTGCCCACAATGTAAAAGACCTGGGCAACAACGGCCTTTTAGCCATAAAATGGCTAATTGTATTGTATTTAATTCAAACCTGTGCCGAGCTTTGTTTATCACCAATCGGGCTATCCCTGGTAGGCAAATTAGCCCCAAAAAGATTTTCGTCTTTATTATACGGTGTATTTTTCTTATCCAATGCTTCGGGTTATGCCTTAGCCGGAACCTTAGGCTCTATCTTACCTGCAACAGGTGATAAATTCAACAAAGCAAAAGAGCTGGGAATTGACCTGCAGGCGGTGCTCGACAAAACCGTTACACCTACAACTGAACAGTTAAAGCTATTGGCCGTTAATCACATTAACCCCACCAACCCTGTATTTGCAGGCTTTGAGATTCATAACCTGTTTGAGTTCTTTATGGTATTTGTTGTGTTAACCGGCCTTGCCGCAATTATTTTATTTGCAATAACACCCATTTTAAAAAGAATGATGCACGGCGTAAAATAATCCTATGACCGGTACCTCAACTGAATTAGAACAAATACAAAACTTTAAAGGCAAGTACCCCAGGCAACTGTGGTATTTGTTTTTTAGTGAGATGTGGGAACGCTTTAGTTTCTATGGTATGCGGGGTATGCTGGCTTTTTTTATGGTGAACGAACTCGGAATGAACGAGCGCGAAGCCAACCTTCAGTACGGCGCTACCCAGGCCTTTGTTTACGCCTTTACTTTTATTGGGGGCATATTTGCCGATAAAATATTGGGTTACCGCAGGTCATTGTTTTGGGGCGGCTTACTGATGATTGTCGGAAGCTGTATGCTGGCTGTGGACCCCAAAGTATTTTTCTTTTCGGGCATTAGCGTCATTATTGTGGGCACCGGGTTTTTTAAACCCAACATCTCCACCATGGTGGGTCGTTTGTATAAAGACGGAGACCCCCGCACCGATGCAGGCTTTTCCTTGTTTTACATGGGCGTTAATGTAGGCGCTTTAATTGGCGGTTATCTTTGTGTAGCAGTTGGCAAAGGCGAAATGCTTCAAAGCCAAATTCCTCAAAACTTAAGGTGGAACTTTGCTTTCGGTTTTGCTGCAATTGTTATGATTGTAAGCTTACTCAATTTTGTAAGAACCCAAAAAAGCCTTGGCCCTATCGGATTATCACCTCTCCTGGACATGGAGAAATCAAAAAAAAGACTTTACGAATACCTTACCTACATCGGTTCAATAATAGCAGTACCCCTTATTATTTTAATGGTTTCCAATTCCGAATATACCGATATCTTCATGTATATCATCGGGCCGGGTTCCCTGTTGTATTTGTTTTACGAAATGAGAAATTTTTCTTTACAGGAAAATAAAAAACTAATTGCCGCCATCATTTTCATGGTCTTCTCCATTGCCTTTTGGGCCTTTTTTGAGCAAAGCGGTGGCTCCCTTAGTTTTTTTGCAGCCAATAATTTAAGCAGCTCCGTGCTTGGGGTTCACCTCGACCCTAACGGGACCAACAATTCCGCCAATTCATTGTTTGTTATTGCCTTTGCAGCTCCCCTTGGTATTTTATGGTTGTGGATGAACAAACGAAAAGCAGAGCCCAATACCATTGTAAAATTCGGTTTAGGCTTTTTGTTTTTGGCTGCTGGTTTTTATGTGTTTTATTACACTAAATTTTTCGCTGATGAAAATGGTGTGACCTCTCTTGGCTTATTTACCTTTGGCTGGTTCATCATCACCTTTGGCGAATTGTGTTTATCCCCCATTGGTATGTCTATTATGACCAAGCTCTCTCCCCATAAACTACAGGCCGTAATTATGGGCATGTGGTTTTTGGCCAGCGCTTACGGGCAGTATTTTGCCGGCTTGTTGGGCGCCAACATTGCCGGGGCTTCCGAACATTCCACCAACCTCGAAAAACTAATGGTGTACGCCGAAGGCTACAAACAATTAGCCATTTACGCCTTGGTAGCCGGCATTGGCCTGATTGTAATTTCTCCGCTGATTAAAAAATTGATGGGAGGGGTGAAGTAAGTGAGAAGGTGAGAAAGAAGATATTGGTAGCGAGTAGATACTCTGCGGTTCTGCGTGAAATAAGAAGCCATAAGTAATAAGCCAAAAGCCAAAATGCGATTCCGGACAGAATAGAACTGCAATCGCATTTATGGCTTATTACTGATGGCTTTTAACTTAAGATGACCGCAATCCCACTTTCTCACTTTTTGACTTATTACTTATGGCTTTTATTTCCTGATAAAAAAGAGATCATTACCTTTGCATATATAAAGAACAAGCCCTGCAAATGAATACGTCAATCAACCCAGCACCTCTTCGCAAAATAAACATGAATTACCAGAACACCCTTGAATTTGCCATAGAGGCAGACAGCAACGATCAGCTGAAAACATACAGGGATCAGTTTTATTTCCCCATGTTCAACGATCGTGAAGTGGTTTATTTTACAGGTAATTCATTAGGGCTACAACCCAAAACAACACAGGATAGTATTGTGGATGAACTCGAAGACTGGGCCACCTTTGGGGTAGAAGGCCACTTTCATGCACGCAATCCCTGGTTTTCGTACCACGAATTGTTAAACGAAAAAACAGCCAAATTAGTAGGGGCACTTCCATCGGAAGTCGTGATGATGAACCAGCTTACCGTGAACCTGCACCTGTTGATGGTATCTTTTTACAGACCCACCAAACAACGTTATAAAATACTCTGCGAAGCAAAAGCCTTCCCTTCCGATCAGTATGCTTTGCAATCGCAGGTTAAGTTTCACGGTTTTGATATAAACGACGCTTTAATTGAAGTGGCCCCGCGCGAAGGGGAATACACCATTCGCCACGAAGACATTTATGCGGCCATAGAAAAAAATAAAAACGAACTGGCCCTTGTACTCATTGGCGGGGTTAATTATTTCAGCGGGCAGGTGTTTGATATGAAAGCCATTACCGAAGCAGGGCACAAAGCAGGGGCTGTTGTAGGCTTTGACCTGGCCCATGCAGCCGGTAATTTAAAATTACAGCTTCACGACTGGAACCTGGATTTTGCGGCCTGGTGCAGTTATAAATATTTAAACGCCGGGCCGGGCAGTGTGGCCGGGGCTTTTGTTCACGAACGCCACCACAACAGTACCGAACTACCTTTGTTTGCGGGCTGGTGGGGACACGACAAAACCGAACGTTTTAAAATGGAACGCGAATTCAAACCCATGAAAAGTGTGGAACGCTGGCAGATGAGCAATGCCCCAATTCTTTCAATGGCCGCTTACAAAGCCTCTTTAGCCATTTTTGACGAAGTGAGCATGGATGCTTTAATTGAAAAAAGTCATTCCTTAACCGGCTATTTAGAATTTGTTGTAGAAGAAATAAATAAAAAACTAAAGGCCGAAGGTAAAGAGTTGTTGCAAATTATAACTCCCAAAGAAAACCGCGGTTGCCAGCTTTCCATTATTGCACACGGCAAGGGCAAGGATTTGTTTAACCAGTTGATGGCCCAGGGAGTAATTCTCGACTGGCGCGAACCCAATGTGATCCGTTGTGCTCCCGTGCCTTTGTATAATTCA
The DNA here is from genome assembly GCA_023251755.1 of Bacteroidota bacterium. Lineage (GTDB taxonomy): Bacteria > Bacteroidota > Bacteroidia > B-17B0 > Aurantibacillaceae > JAHEYF01. Next base: position 16,449 of record JAHEYF010000051.1, on the reverse strand, counting down.
TACGAAGATGTTTTTCGTTTTGGAGAGGTACTATCTTCTTTACTCTGATAACATATCTTCCCGTGTTTTTTCTTTTTTCATCCGCTGATTCAGCAAAATCTTAATCGTATTTTTGCTCTATGAAATTGCTTTTTTCCTACCTCAAACACTACAAAGGCTTGTTGTTCTTGTCTCTGCTGCTGGCAGCCATCAACCAGTGTTTTTCTTTAATGGACCCCTATATTACAGGGCATGTAGTAGATGAAGTCATCAACAAACACGCCGACAAGGGCATGGATAAATCATCTTATGTCCGCCTGGCCATGTTCTGGATAGGCTGCTCGATAGGGGTTTCCATGGTTTCCCGCATCAGTAAAAACTTTCAGGATTATTTTGTCAACGTAATTACCCAAAAACTGGGGGCACAAATTTATGCCGATGGTTTAAAACATTCCCTTGAATTGCCTTACAATGTGTTTGAAGACCAGCGCAGTGGCGAAACACTCGGCATCCTTCAAAAAGTACGCACCGACAGCGAAAAACTGATTGCCGCCTGCATCAGCGTTTTGTTTACAAGCCTTGTAGGTTTGATCTTTGTAATGGTGTATTCCTTTACCATCAGCTGGAAAGTAAGCGCCGTGTATTTTGCAGCAGCCCCTATTATAGGAATCATCAGCTCTGTACTCAGCAAAAAAATTAAAACGGTTCAGAAAAAAATTGTGGGGGAAACAACTTCACTTGCCGGCTCCACCACCGAATCCCTAAGAAACATTGAACTCATTAAAAGCCTGGGGCTGGCCAAACAGGAGATCAACCGGCTCAATACAACCACCTATAAAATACTTGGGCTCGAACTTAAAAAAGTAAAATACATCCGCAGCATGAATTTTTTACAGGGTACCACTGTGCAATTTGTAAGAAGTCTGATGGTGTTTGTATTGCTCCTCCTCATCTTCGATAAGAGTATAAGCCCCGGGCAGTATTTTACTTTCCTGTTTTATTCCTTTTTTATTTTTAACCCCTTACAGGAACTTGGAAACATTATATTGGTTTATAGGGAAGCACAAATTTCGCTCAGCAACTTTAGCACCCTCATGGAAAAGCCTGTTGAACACAAGCCTTCCAACCCACATCCCTTATCTAAAATAAATAAAATTGAATTTAAGGAGGTAAGTTTCCAGCACCAGAGCTCGAAAAACAAAGCGCTCCACAACATCAGCTTTACAGCCCATAGTGGTGAAACCATTGCTTTTGTAGGCCCTTCCGGCTCAGGAAAATCTACATTAGTTAAATTACTCGTTGGTTTGTACCAGGCCAATGCAGGCGAAATTTTATACGATGAAATAAAAAGCGCAGCAATCAACCTGGATGAATTAAGGACAAGAATAAGTTTTGTAACACAAGACACACAACTGTTTGCAGGTACCATTAAGGAAAACCTGTTGTTTGTAAAACCCGATGCTACAGACGAAGAACTATACGACGTTTTGAATAAATCCTCCTGCGAGAGATTATTATCACGCGCCGACAAAGGCATTGACACCTTAATTGGAGAAGGTGGTGTAAAAGTTTCGGGTGGAGAAAAACAACGTTTATCTATTGCACGGGCCCTGCTGCGCAAACCCAACCTGCTTATTTTTGACGAGGCCACCTCCTCCCTCGATTCCATTACGGAAGAAGAAATAAGCCAGACCATCCGCAACTTATCCCTTCGCAAAGACCAGATTACAGTGCTCATTGCCCATCGTCTTTCAACCATTCTGCACGCCGACCGGATCTTTGTTTTGGAACACGGGCAAATAACCGAAACCGGAAAACACGAACAGCTGATTGCCGATAAAGGTTTGTATTATGCGATGTGGCGCCAGCAAATCGGGGAGCGGAAATAATACATCAGTACTATTTGAAACACATTGAATTTAGACGTGCGTAAGCCCCGACCCATAACTGTTCGAAACACTTTTTAGTTGTTCGACCCCGAAGGGGTCGTATGTTTATAGATAGATATACGACCTATAAATATGCGACCCCTTTGGGGTCGAACACCACAGCTGGGTTAACCCATCACATGCAATTCCTCCTGTTTCGAACAGTTATGGCCCCGACCCGGCGCGATGCAGTTCAAGCAAAAAGAAAGGAGAAAGCTGAATATATCCGCTGCCTTCCACTTATTAAATTATTGTAACCATTTATAAAAAATCCGTTATGTGTAGCGAGAGTCCATTAAATTTGTAGTGTGAAAAATAAATTTCTTATCCTGTTTTTAGTGTTGGGCAAGCTACTTTGCGCACAGCACCTAAATAGTGTGAAAGGTAAAATTACCCGGCTTGGCAACAATGAACCAATTGAAATGTGCATTGTAATTGATTCCGTTTCGGGAAAAGTGGTGTACTCCGATAAAAAAGGAAATTATGAGCTGAGCAGTACCTTCGCAAAAATTAAATTACATTTTAGTCTATTGGGTTATTACCCCCTGTATAAATCCGTTTCTTTTAAACAACATGATACAATACAACTTAACATTCAGCTGGAGCCTGAAAATTTTACATTAGAAGAAGCCACCATCCTGTCAACACATCAACCGGAAGTTCTGCTTAAAAATGAAAATTATTACATCAGCGATTTTGAATTTGCTCCCCGCAACCAGTTTGTGGTACTAACAGCCGTGCTGGGAAAAAACTATTGTTACCTAATGCTGCTTGATTCCGTTTACAACATCAAACGAAAATTAAAAATAAAAGACAGCTATACCGAAATTTTTATGGATTGTTTAAACAACCTCAACCTTGTGGCAAAAGACTCGGTTCAGCAATTTTATGTGAATGAAAAAAATGACTTTGTTTGGTTAAGCCCAATCACAGCTAAAGATTTCAGGACCCTGGTAAAACCCTGCCAGGCTTATTCCCCTAAGAATGGTTTTTATATAAAAGAGGAAAGTTTCCGGAATCAGAAAGCTGTGTTTTACAACATTGACTCCAACAAAAAATACCATGATTTTTTTGTTATTGAAAATGCAGAAAAAATAAACCAGGTGAAAGATGAGGGAAAATTTCTTTCGCAGGTGTTCAATGGTAAAACAGGAGGCTCGGGCTACGGCTATGCAGACGGGGGGAATGATATACAGCAGGACGACGGAACAACAAGCGGTGGTTCCGATGGTGCAACAGAAGACATAGCCCTGCAACGCGCAAAAAATGCTACAGCCGACATGATGGCCTTTGACAGGAACATTGCCTACCAGCCCATCTCATGCCCCTTGTTTATAAAAAATGATTCCGTATTATTATTCGACCACAGCAACAACAAACTACTCACCTTAACAGCCGGTGGACAAATTATCACTTCCACCTTTATTAATTACCAGCATGCCCTCAACTGGAAAAAACAAGTGCTCAAAGACCGGGAACAAAATACCTTTTATACCCTTTTTGATATAAAAGGACTGATGACCCTCTGCGAAATAAACACCGAAACCGGCCTGATCAAAGGAGGAACAAAGATTCCCCTCCCCTTTCCTCAAAAAATAAAAATAAAAAACGCTGAAGTATATTACATCGTACTAAACAGCAGCGAAGAAAGGAACAAGATTTTGTATAAAATGCGTTTGAGTAGTAGCAGGTAGTAAGTAGCAGGTACTTGGTACTTGGTACTTGGTACTTGGTACTTACTACCAACTACCCCTTACTATGCCGTTAAAAGGTCAAATCGTTGAAAAAATGTGAAAACTTAGAAAAGGTGGCGTAGGCAGTCCGCAGGCTGCAACAGGACTGAAAACCTTGTATTTACAAGCCTGCTGATGTTTTTTGTCTTTAAAATAAAACTCCTCTTATTTTATTAAATGCCCGATTTTCCCTAAATTTATCCGAAGAAAACACAAACAATATACATCATGGACGTTACAGGAACAGTAAAAGCAAAATTTGACACCGTACAGGTAAGTGACAAATTTAAAAAAAGAGAATTTGTATTAACCATTGAGCCCTCCTCCCCCTACCCGCAGCACGTTTCGTTGCAATTAGTGCAGGACAAAGTGAACCTTATAGACAACATCAGTGTAGGCGAAGAAATAAAAGTATATTTTAATTTAAAAGGCCGCGAGTGGGTTAGTCCACAGGGCGAAACAAAATACTTTAACACCATCGACGCCTGGAAATTAGAAAAAGTAAGCGGTGCAGCTCCACAGGCTCAAAACAATTACTCCAATCAAACACAGCAAAACGCAGCCGGTAACAACGGGACAGCTCCTGTATTTACAAGCAATGTAGCTGATGATGACCTTCCTTTTTAAAAGGGATTTTTCATAAAAACCGGTAGTACTTTTCTACCGGTTTTTTTTATTTCAACATATGAGCACACTAAAACCTTCCATCCTGCTCATTTATACCGGTGGTACCATTGGTATGATGCAGGACCCGAAAACAGGGGCCTTAAAACCTTTTAATTTCAAGCACCTCACCAAACAGGTTCCCGAGCTTCATCGCTTAGATGTTCAACTCGATTCTGTTTCTTTTTCAAAACCCATCGATTCCAGCAATATGCATCCGCGCATCTGGATTGAACTGGCGGAGATCATCGAAAAAAACTATGCAAAGTACGCTGGTTTTGTTGTGTTGCACGGCTCAGACACCATGGCCTACAGCGCATCTGCCTTAAGTTTTATGTTCGAGAATTTAGCCAAACCTATTATTTTCACCGGCTCGCAATTGCCCATTGGCATTATACGCACCGATGGAAAAGAAAACCTGATTACCGCTATTGAAATTGCCGCTGCCCGTTACCAGGGAAAACCTGTTGTACCTGAAGTAGCTGTTTATTTTGAATATGAACTGTACCGTGGCAACCGCACCCTAAAATACAACTCCGCCCACTTCGACGCCTTTAAATCGCCCAATTATGCGGTGCTGGCAGAAGCGGGGGTTAAAATAGAATACAACACAGCCGCCATTCAAAAAGATTCAGCAAAAAAACTTATTGTACACAAACAATGGGACAACGACATACTTGTGTTGTTTTTATTTCCGGGCATCAGCAAAAAAATTACGCAGCACATGTTAGCTACACCGGGCATAAAAGCCATCCTTATTCAAACCTTTGGTTCCGGCAATGCCTTAACCGACAAATGGTTTATTGATGCTTTGCAACAAGCCATTCAACGCGGCGTAATTATTTTAAACATTACCCAATGCCTCGAAGGACGGGTGATACAAGGAAAATACGAAACCAGCAGTATGCTCGAAAAAATTGGTGTATGCGGTGGTGCCGACATGACCATGGAAGCAGCCCTTACCAAACTGATGTTTTTACTCGGAAAAAAATTACCAGCAGAAAAAGTGAAGCAGTTGCTTATGCAGAATTTAAGAGGGGAGTTGACGATTAGCTGATGTGATAATTAGCCAATTAGCTGATGGGGGAGGCAGGTAAATGAAAACCTAATAGGTTTAAAAAAAGTTTAAGATAACTGAATACAATATACAACATACAAATCTTTGTGCGCCTTCGTGTCCTGAGTGCCTTAGTGGTAAAGTGGGCATCAACTAATTTTTACTTTCCAGCCAGGCCAAAAAATCCACATCATCAAACATAATTCTTTCATTGCTCTTTTTTTTCAATACTTTTAATTCATTGGCCAGTTGAGAATATATTTTCTTTAATTCCTTTTCATCATCGAGCTTAATTAATTTAGGGAGGTACTTAAAAAATAGTTCTTCAAACTGATAAATTCTTTTTCTTTTGGTAAAGAAGCGGTAGGCCGACTTGATGTAATAATGCAGCTGCTCTTTATTGCCAAGCTCATAATGAATCATTATTTCAAGGATTTTTGCGAAACACAGCAAATCCTGCCGCACATCCTTTTGATGACTCAACACCCTGTTGTTCCAAGGCAAGGCATTTTTGAATTTTCCGGCGCCAATGTATAAACAACTTACATTAAAGGCCAGTGTAATAGCCGAAGACTGTTCAATGGATCGTTCAAATAATTTAAACCCTTTCTCTATTGCCGGTACAAGTTTAATTCCTTTTTCATATTCTTTGGTTTTAATATAATAATCCGTTTCGTTAATATAAGACGATTCGAAGACTCTTTTTTCAACGAAAGCCGTGTTTGAACCCCGCTTCAAGCCGGAAGGCGCCTGCCTCAGTTTATCTAAGTAATAAAAAAAATCATCCTTTTTTAACAGCTGAATACAGGAAAACAACACATTGTTTAAACCAGACAGGTACACCGCTATATCTTCCGTTCTTCGCTGCGCATTTGAATCAAGGAGTTGAATAAACTTCACCCGGTATTGATGGTTTTTTTTGAGGTCGTTGATCATATAATAATAAAATATATGCGCATTCAAAAAATACCTTTTGGCATCGTAGGACAAAACAGCCTTGTCATCTTTCAGCAAGGGGTTCGAAAAAAGAGCCCTGCACTCATTCAATTGTTCTTCCGTTCTTGCCACTCCGTTTTTTTTAGCCATTAAAAAAATAGAATCCGACAAATGGCGCAAATCAAACTTGTTGTTCAATTTACGAATGGCCTCCTTTTCTTCCTGGTGGATGGCATTGGTGACCTGCGTTAATTCTTCAACCGTAGTCAGGCTTTGATTCGCTATTTCCCTTTCTAAGCTGGTGATCCTCAACAGTTCTTCGAATTTATCAAATTCATAGGCTTCTGCTTTTGCCTTCTTCAGTAATTTTAAACTGTGGCTGTATAAATTTTTCTCATACAATACTTGTGAAGCCTGCATCAATCTTTTTATCCTGAACTCCGCCTTTGATTCGGAATGGTATTGACAAAGGCTGTCGATCAGTAAATTAGATATATAATTCAGCTCCGAAGAAAAATAGCGGGCAAGGCCTTTACTTTTTAAAGAGGCCAATACATCTTTGCGTTTGTAATTCTCTTTCACCTTGTCCAAAACATCAAACAAACGAACATAATTGTTCTGCTCCCCAATTACGTGTCTTAATGCGTGTATTTTAAAAAAGCGTTTTTCGTTCCTCGAAAGCGAACGAATGAAGGCCAGAATAAGGTCAAGATTGTCCATACTTAAAAGTTCGCAAAAAATATATTCATATAAGATTGCTTAAAATTAAACCAATTTTCGTTACAAAGCCGAATCCAGCTCTGAATTTTGTTTGGTTTGACTTTCTCGGTTTATGTTAAAAATATATTGATTTTAAATGGGTTTAACGATTAATTGGCTTTTTGATTAACTCAGAAAAACAATAATTGATTTGATTTTTGAGGAGAGTAAAAATAAATTGCCTCATGTTTTATTCGGAATGTATAAATAAAATCAATCAACATGAAAATGAAAAAAGTACTTAAAACCGCTTACCTCCCATCAAAAGGAAAATTAATTTTCGCCGGAATTTTTCTTGTGTCTTTTGTCTGCAACTTCTCCTCCCGCGCACAAAAAATATTCACACAAGCCCACGAAGACTCTTATCAATTCCCTGTTCAACCCAATTCCGAAAAGTGGAAAGCATTCGAAACGCACAATGAAATGCTGGAGGCTTGTACCCTGCCGCAGGGTTCAATCGACCAACTGTCAACCGACGCGTTGATCAGCACCTGCTTGTATTACCCCCTGCTTACTGACCTAACGGCTTATGAAGAATGGCAAACCGGGTTCCGGAATGTATGCAATGGTTTTAACGGCCTGCAGGAATTACTGCGGCGAAAAGATGCAGGGCAGAAGCTGTTCGGCATATATACGCAGGCCAATCCCGCAGGCTTTGATGAAGGCTTGCCCTGGTTAGACAAAGCAAGGTATTGCTTCAGACTGGGCATTGTTGAAATGTTGCTTTGCCAGGACGCTGTACTGGAAAACTTTAGCCCGGAAGAGAAAAAAGCTTTACTCGATAAGTGTTTGCAAACAGAACAACTGAAGAAAGCACTACCAGAGTGGTACAGCCTTTATGGCCGTATACCAACACATGTATGTATGGCTAAAGTATTGAAAAGCCTTAACGACAATACCTTTGAAGAAAAACTTAGCACACAGGTACAGTTGGATTACTTCCTTCACAATGGCAACCTGGTAGTTGATGAAAGCCTGTTTAATGAAATTCAACTTTGTGCCAATGCACAGTTGGGTAAAAAAAGTGAAGCCGCTAATTCAACCGAAAAAGTTGAACAGTGTGATTCTCCCGGCACAGTAACCACCCCCAATAATTCAACAGTGCACATACAGGTGTACAACTGTGAGCCTTACAGCTCTTCCGACCTGAGCAGTTTTGAAGCCTACAACACACAAAATTACCCCAGTGCAATAAAAATAGGGCCTCCTACAGGGATGTACAATTGCCATTCCTACTCCTGGCACCTGCAATCGCTTTCAAACAAAGTATGGATGAACGACAACGGAACAAACAACGGTCCCAGCCAGTATTGGTTAGACAACAGTTACGTGGAAGTAACGCCCTTAGTGGATACAAGTTACAGAATAACCTACAATGAGAGCAATGGAACGAATGACCACACGGCTTACCAAAGGCCAAGTCACGGCAAAACAACGCAATTCAAATGGGGAGGGTCACCTTTGTATGCACACAATATAAATTATGTTCCTTATCCAACAAACAATAAACGGATGTTTAAAAGAAACAGCAGCACCGGCATCAGTACTTATACCAATGAAGAGGGGCTGTTCTGTTATCCCAATCCATCCAATGGATTGGTGCATATAACTTTGCCCGAAGGTGCGGGGTTTTCTACTGTTGAGATCTATGATTACTCCGGTAATTTGGTTTATAAGGTTTCTCTTGCCGGAACATCTCTGAATATTGACCTGAGGGCTTATTCTAAAGGGATTTACCTCGCAACTATTTTAAACAACAAAGAACAAAAGCACATTAAATTAATTATAGAGTAGGACGGATTTTATCTTTTTAATCAGGATTTGGTGGTGAGGCATCCGGTCTTTTGCTCCCTGTATCTATGCAAGAGACCGGATTGTTTTATCAGTTCGACAACAATTCGGGGGCTTCATTTTTAACCTTGCTGATTCCACCAACAACATTGTACACTTCGTTGATCCCATTTGCTTTCAGCATTGAAACAGCAATCATGGAACGATAACCACCTGCACAATGAATCAAATACTTTTTATTTTTATCCAGTGTATTAAGTTGCGTACTGAGTATATGAAGTGGTATGTTGACAGCATCCTTAATTTTAGCGGCGGAATATTCATCTTCCCTTCTTACATCAATAAGCACATATTCTTTTGAGAGGAGAAATGTTTTAAGTTCATTTAGTTCAAGACAGGTCACCTGATCGCTCTTGTTCCCTGCATACACCCATGTTTCAATCCCTCCGGCCAAATGACCTTTAATATTATCATAACCAATGCGGGCCAGGCGGATCACACTCTCCTGCTCTTTTCCTTTTTCGCAGACCAGCACCAATGGTGAATTAAAATGAATGATGGTTCCGGCCCATACCGCATAATCGCCATTTAAACCAATGTTGATGGAGCCGGGTATAAATTCTTCGGCAAATAAATCAGCGGTTCTTGTATCTAAAACAGTTGCTCCTTTTTCCAGCTCTGCTTTAAATTCCTCTACAGACAATGCCTTCATACTTTCCTTCAGGCTCAGCTCCAAACTATCGTACCCGGAAATATTAATTACCGCATCTTTAAAAAAGTAAGGCGGTGGTGCAGGAAGCCCGCTTGTTACGGCCTGTATAAACTTATCCTTGTCGTTTTCTTTTAAAGCGTAATTGTTTTGTTTTTGTTCCCCAATGGTGCTGGTGGTTTCCTTGCCAATATTTTTACCACAGGCCGAACCCGCACCGTGTCCGGGGTATACAAGTACTGCGTCGTCTAATGTTTTTATTTTTGAATGCAGTGAGTCGAACAACATAGCCGCGAGTTCTTCCTTGCTTAAGTTTCCGCTCATCAAATCGGGGCGGCCCACATCACCAACAAATAAAGTATCGCCGGTAAAAATGCTTTGTGCTTTGCCCTGTTCATCGTGCAACAATAAACAAGATGATTCAATAGTGTGGCCGGGTGTGTGTAAAACTTCGAGTTGAATGTTTCCGAGTTTAATTTTTTCATGGTCTTTTGCAATCATGGCTTCATATCCGGGTTTTGCGGTGGGCCCGAAAACAATTACTGCTCCCGTTTTTCGGGCCAGTTCCAAATGCCCGGAAACAAAGTCGGCATGAAAATGTGTTTCGAAAACATATTTTATTTTTGCCCCGCGCGACTCGGCTAATTTCAGGTATGCATCAATATCGCGCAGCGGATCAATAATTACAGCTTCACCTTCCGAC
>JAHEYF010000051.1:0-6167 GCA_023251755.1 Bacteroidota bacterium | reverse complement strand
TTTAAGTTGAAAAGTTATAAAGTTGAAAAGTTATAAAGTTGGGGAGTTCTATAGTTTATATGTTTATTCGTTTAATAGTTCTTTAGTTTATTTGAAGTGGGTCATCGATATAGTTAAACCCCCATCAGCTCATCAGCATATCATCACATTTGCTAATCTTAACCTATCAGGTTTTATTTACCCATCTCCCCCATCAGCTAATCATCACATCAGCTAATCAGCTAATCAAAGTGTTCCCCGTTTCCGTTGCTCTTCTTCAATGCTTTCAAACAGGGCTTTAAAATTTCCTTTGCCAAAAGACTTCGCGCCTTTGCGCTGAATGATTTCAAAAAACAAGGTGGGGCGGTCTTCCACAGGTTTGGTAAATATTTGCAAAAGGTAACCTTCTTCGTCCCTGTCTACCATGATACCTAACTTTTTTAATACCTCCATGTCTTCTTCAATAAGTCCCACCCTGCTGGAAACTGTATCGTAGTAGGAGCCCGGAACAAATAAAAACTCCACTCCCCTCCGGCGCATTTCAGTAATGGTAAATATGATATTGTCTGTTGCAACAGCAATGTGCTGGCAACCCGCCCCTTTGTAAAAATCAATGTATTCTTCAATCTGCGATTTTTTGAGGCCGTGCGCGGGTTCATTGATCGGAAATTTTATGCGCCCGTTTCCATTGGTCATTACCTTGCTCATGAGGGCTGTATATTGTGTTGAGATGTCTTTGTCGTCAAAGGTGACTAAGTTGGCAAAGCCCATTACCTCTTCGTAAAACTTAGCCCATTGGTTCATGCTGCCCAACTCAACGTTTCCTACCATGTGGTCGATGTATTTTAAACCGCTTGCTGTAGGATTGTATTCCGATTCCCATTTGGTAAAGCCCGGCATAAATGCCCCCTTGTAATTTTTGCGTTCAATAAACAGGTGTATGGTTTCACCATAAGTATGAATACCAGACTTTACAATTTCTCCGTGTTCATCCTGCATCACAACCGGTTCAAGAAAAGGTCTGGCTCCCCTTTTTACAGTCTCTTCAAAAGCACTGCGAGCATCATCTACCCATAGGGCAATAAATTTTACACCATCGCCGTGCAAACGGATGTGATGCGAAATTTCACTTTCAGGGTTGAAGGGAGTGGTCAATACCAAACGGATTTTGCCCTGTTGCAGTACATAAGAAGTCCTGTCTTTTAAACCCGTTTCAAGTCCTGCATAAGCCAGCGACTGAAAGCCAAAAGCTGTTTTATAATAATGCGCAGCCTGTTTTGCATTGCCAACATACAGTTCAACAAAGTCTGTTCCGTTGATGGGTAAAAAGTCCTGTGCTTTTTCAAATATTTTTTCTCCGCTGTAGCGGTAATTTTGTGTGGTGCTTAAATCATTCATGTGTTTTAATATTAAACTGTTGCTGCTTGTGCCTGCCAGGATTTATAATAATCTTTCACTTCTATTTTCAGGGCTTCTTTCGTAATTTTCATCGGATTGAAGGGATCAATCATCACCGCTAATTCCTGCGTTTCTTTTTTACCAATGCTTCTTTCAATTGCTCCCGGGTGCGGACCGTGTGGGATGCCGGCAGGGTGCAAAGTAATTTGTCCGCATTGTATATTGTTACGGCTCATAAAATCGCCGTCCACATAATACAACAACTCATCCGAATCGATATTGCTGTGGTGATAAGGAGCAGGTATGGCATTGGGGTGATAATCGTACAAACGCGGAACAAAGGAACAGATCACAAAATTCCGGGCTTCAAAATTCTGATGGATGGGAGGCGGCATGTGAATACGACCGGTGATGGGTTCGAAATTAAAAATAGAAAATGCATATGGGTAACTGTAGCCGTCCCAGCCCACTACATCAAAAGGATGCGACTCGTATACATAAGAATAGATCAGTCCCCGTTTTTTGATGCGTATTTCAAATTCTCCTTTGGCATCGTGTGTTTCTAAGGTATGCGGAAATTTAAAATCCCTTTCGCAAAAAGGAGAATGCTCCAGCAATTGCCCGAATTCATTCCTGTATCTTTTCGGAGTACGGACCGGGCTGTGTGATTCAATCATCAACAAGCGGTTTTCGCTGGAATCAAATTGTAACTGGTACACGGTTCCCCTTGGAATAACCAGGTAATCGCCGTATTCAAAATCAACCGAACCATACATTGTTTTTAAACTACCCGAGCCCTTGTGAACAAAAATCAATTCATCGGCATCCGCATTTTTAAAAAAATACTCTTTCATCGATTGTACAGGGGCAGCTAAACCAATAGACAAATCGTCGTTTACAAAAAGTACTTTCCGGCTTTCGAGGTAATCGTTTTCAGCAGGAACATCAAAGCCTTTAAAACTTAAAGCTTTCAGGTTGTCTTCAATGGCCACTTCCGGCCTTACCGAATAAGGCTTTCGCATTTCCTTTACCATCGTAGGCGGATAGAGGTGATACACCAATGAAGAGGTGCCTGAAAAACCTTCGGTTCCAAAAAGTTCTTCGTGGTAAAGGCTTCCGTCTTTTTTGCGAAACACTACGTGTCGTTTGTTTGGGATTTTCCCCTGTTGCTGGTATACCGGCATCGGTCTTTGTTTTAGTTTATTGATTTTTCAGAATAAGTTTGTATTAAGTCAAAAGTTAAAAGCCAAGAGCCAAAAGTGTGACCACGGATAGCAATATCATTAGCCTTATTTTTTTAACGTCATACTAAATTTAACTTAACACCATTAGATGTATCAGCTAAAACAAATGTATTTTATGCGGCAGCAATCTCTTATGACAATTGTCAAAGTATGGGGATGAGTTTTATCAGTTTTGTTTTATTTACCGGGAAATGGCGGACAGAAACCTATATGGATACAGATTAATTAGCGGCAGGTATTTTAACGCTAAGAAATTTATTTTTTTTATACCAGCCCCTGATGAGGTCGTTCGTATCGGGGTAATAATGATTCAGCTTAACAGCATCTTTTACCTGCTCCATATTTCCGGCCTGTGTGTATTGATCGATATACCCATAACCGGCATACTTCCGGTCTTCTATCAGTATAATTGATCTTTCCTCGTTGTTACGGCCTTTATCAATAATAATAAAATCCTTTTCTTTAAATAAATGTTCTTCTAATATTTTATTGGCGCGGCTGGTATACTCTTCAACTTCCTCGGTTCCTGCACAAATGCCCCTGCACTTTTTTATCTGATGATGAAAACATTGACTGTCTTCTTCTACCAGGTGGCAATAACTTAAACAAAGTGTATGTTCTTCTATCCAGCGTTCCAGACATTCGCGGGCTGTGCTATAGGTGTTAAACGAACGCAAAGGGTTTTCGGCTTCTTCAAAAGGTATTATCTTAAAATGAACAATTCCTTTTGTATCCTTCCACCAGTCTATGCTGTGGGTAAAATATTCCGACTTGCGCATACGATTGTGTTTGGGTTTGTTTTTTTTAATCTCCTCCGATTCCAGCAGCAGGGCAATCAGTTCGCTGCCTGTTAACACATAATCCACATTGTACAAATCATTCAGCATCTTCTGGCTTTTCTTTTCCCTGCTGTTAAAATGACTCAGCGCGCGGCTATACATATTTTTGCTTTTGCCAATGTAGATGATTTCCCCTTCTTTGTTCAGAAAGTAATACACGCCACAGGCTTCAGGAATTTTATCGAGGATGTATTTTTTTATTTTATCAATCCTGCGCGCCATAATTTCCACCACGCCCATGTTTTTATATTGAGGTTGCTGGCTTTTTAAGGTGAGCAACAAATCAAACAATTGAGCCGTAGCCACCGCATCTCCTTCGGCCCGGTGACGTCCTTCTATTTCAATACCCAGCGAGGCGCACAAATGCCCAAGGCTATAAGAGATGCGATCAGGTATCAGTTTACGGCTCAATCGCACCGTACACAAAGTCTCACGTTTATAGGCATAACCCAGGGCTGCAAATTCATCTTTTACAAAGCCGTAATCAAAGCCCACGTTGTGCGCTACAAACACACAGCCTTCTGTAAGTTCCAGTATTTTTTTGGCCACCTCGTAAAACTTTGGCGCATCGCGCACCATGTCGTTGGTAATTCCCGATATATTGGTAAACAAAGGAGAGATGTTGCATTCGGGATTAATGAGTGTGGTATACTTATCCACCACCGTTAAACCATCGTGCAACACAATGCAGATTTCAATGATCCGTCCTTTCCGGAACTCATACTTGCCACCGCAGGTTTCTATGTCGATAATGGCGAACATCGGTTTTAATTTATTTCCTCATCGACTTCATTTCCTGTTGTATGTTTTTTAACATCCCAAACATATTGCCTAAGCTTGCTTCACTTTCTTCTTTATCGGAGGTGTTAAAGGAGCATACAAATTCCCACAACTCCAGCACATCACTGCCTTTCACAGTATAAGGCTCATATAGTTTATTATCGGAATGCAGTTCCAGTGCATTTGTTTTTTTATACACGCGTTTATATACCAGTCCATCGTTTTTAGTCAGCACAATATATGTTTTCCCGTCTTTCACCTGGCTAATCGATTCTATATAAGTGGCAATCACATAAGAACCATCTTTTAACGGCAACATAGAATCCCCTTTTATAGGAAAGCCCCTGTTTTTGCCCACCACATTAAAAGGCAATTTCATGCGGGGGAGTTTTTCCATATAATCCGGGTCGCTGTAGCCGTTTAAATACCCGGCAGAAGCTTTTATGGTAATCACCTCAATGGTTTCATTGTTGTCTTTATCCACGATCACCGGGAACAAAATCCGGTTCTTGCCGATCTTTAACAAGGCCTCCGGATCAGTTTTACTCAAGTCGGCACGCAGCAAAGCATCCACCGAAATATGAAAATGATCGGCCAGTTTAAGCACCAGTTCAAGAGGTGGTTCGTTCCTGCCCTCTTCGTATGCCCCCAGGCGGCTACGCGTAATGTCCAGCTGTGCCGAAAGATCTTCCTGCGACACCTTTTTTAATTCCCTGAGAACCTTAATGTTAGAAGCTAATTTTACCATTGCTATAAATTATAGCGTAAATATACTATATTTTGTAGTAAATTGCAAAAAATAATTAGCTGATGTGATGATTAGCCAATTAGCTGATGGGAGAGATAGGTAAATGAAACCATATAGGTGTTGATGATTAGCTAATGTGAGGATTTGAGAATGGGAGAATGATTAGCTGATGTGATGATATGCTGATTAGCAGATGGGCTTGATTTGAGGATATGATAATTTGAAGATGATTAAAGCAAGCTAAGCCGCAGAGAATTTAATCGTCAACGAGATCGTTCTTTTGGCTCCTGGCTTTTTACTTTTAACTTCTGAATTTAACTTATATTAAATGGACCGCCAGATCGTACATATAGACCTTGACTCCTTTTTCGTATCTGTTGAGCGCCTGGTAAATCCTAAACTTATTGGTAAGCCCGTACTCGTAGGTGGCACCAGCGACAGGGGCGTAGTGGCTTCCTGTAGTTACGAAGCCCGTGAGTTTGGCATCCACTCGGCCATGCCCATGAAAATGGCCAGGCAGCTTTGCCCCGAAGCCATTGTGGTAAGAGGCGATACCGGGCAATACAGCTACTATTCCAACATCATTACCGACATTATCAGCGAAGATGTGCCTTTGTATGAAAAAACATCCATCGATGAGTTTTACATTGATCTTACCGGTACCGATCGTTTTTTCGGCTCTTACAAATTAGCCACTGAGTTGAGGAAAAAAATTATTAAAAACACCAACCTTCCCATTTCCTTTGCCATGTCGTCGAACAAAACAGTTTCAAAAGTAGGCACTGGCGAGGCCAAACCCAACGGGCAAAAAGAAATACCCTTTGGTACAGAAAAAGATTTCCTGGCCCCCTTATCCGTAAAAAAAATACCCATGGTGGGCGATAAAACTTATCAATTGCTGCGCGGTATGGGCGTTATGTGGATACGCACCTTACAGGAAATGCCCATTGAACTGATGGAACAGGTGCTGGGGCAAAACGGGATAATCATCTGGCGGAAAGCCCAGGGCATCGATCATTCAGCGGTAGAGCCTTATTCCGAGCGCAAATCCATTTCAACTGAACGTACTTTTGATAAAGATACCATTGATGTAAAAGCCCTGAAAGGTATGCTGGTGGGCATGGCCGAGAAACTAGCCTTCCAGTTGCGGACCGAAGAAAAATTAACAGCCTGCGTAAC
>JAHEYF010000166.1 GCA_023251755.1 Bacteroidota bacterium | reverse complement strand
ATCGTGTGAAGTGATGTTCAGATTTACGGGGCTGAAATAAGTAATGATAAATGAAGGGATAAAAGCAGCCTTACTTTTTCAGGTGAAAGGTAATCCAGGGATAAAAGTTCCTGCAACTGATCCGGGATTCGGGAGCTGCTTTGATTGTGCTGCCCGAAAAAGTTTTTTATTTCTTCAAGTATATTCTCTTCTTCTTTATCATTAATGAGAAGAAGTTCTACATCATCAACCAGCATATTTACTGATTTTACATCGTACAGTTTTTGATTAATACGAATCTCTGCCTCATTGATTTTGTTTTTTTTGTAATCGCTCAGGCTGATTCTCATTTTTTGAAACCGGGTTTCAGTGTTGTTCAGTACCTGCTGCATTTCATACCGCACAAAGGATTGTTGCATTTTATAAACAAACAACATCCCTCCCGCCTGTAAAAGCAATAGCATCAGCAGTAGTATTTGTCCGGTTTTTTTCAGGGCTTCGTTTTTTAATTCAGGCGTTTGCAATATATATATCTTTCTTCTGAATCCTATACCTGCTGCGTTTTTTTTATTGAAATACTTATTAAAACAGTAAAATTTAACCCGAGAAACAACAGTCCTCCTCTTTAAGCACCATTTCCGGTTTTAAGCTCCTTAAAACCAGGTAATTCGTTTTGCAGTTCTGCTGTCGGTTCATTCATCCATTTTTAATCTTAAGTAAAAGAACTGCTTTCAGAAATGGTATCACTCATTTTACGCAAAAATATTTCTACATATTCCACCATAGAACAGGAATATTCTTTACAACTTATGCAGTTCTCTATTTGTTTACTGATGTGTTTGATTTTTTGAACTGTCAACAAATAACAGAGATTATATACAAAAAAACCAATAAAAATTGCTCTTCAATTAAATTCTGAAAAACAAGATCTGCCCCTACATCCCTTGTTTAAAGCCATTTAGAGCCATTGAGCCTTACATTCCGAAATAAAAAAAAGCCGCCACTTTGGGTGACAGCTTTGTTGATTAACAAGTGTATGTTATGTAATCACCACACGAATACAAACATGCAGAACTTAATTAATCATTATTTTTTTTGTTACCAATGAATTTCCATCACTGATGGTTAGCATGTACATTCCTTTGGGTTGGGTTGTGAGGTCTATATTTACAATGCTGTTTGTTATTCCTTTTTCTAAACGTGTATATACAATTTGTCCCAGTGCATTGCCTACTTTGATATTCAGATCGCTAAGATGCGGAAGGGTGCATACCATGTTGAGCAGGCCATTTCCTGGATTGGGGAACACTGCGAGGTTGTTGTTTAAGCTGTTAACATCCTGTACACCTATAGTTAAAGGGCAATTTACCTTTGGAAGCAGGGCCATTGATGAATTCAGCTGCCAGCTGTTGCTGGTACCATCGTTTAAAGAATGCCAGGTGTTATCGTTCCATTTTTCCCACGCACTCGGGTTTGGAGCGGATACTCCTGATGCAAGAACAGACACTGTATCGGAACCATTGGCAGGTAATACTATGCTCATTAAAAAATCGCCGGTAATATTTTGGGGAGTAGTGAAATTAAAACTATAGGGATAAATTATTGCACTGTTAAATTGCAAACCAGGGTCTCCACAATAAGTTACTCCCTGCACAGGGCTAAGCGCTGTAATAGTACTTAAAGAAACGCTGTGGCTGATTAATGCTGCCCCGGATGGCCCGCCGGTATTGTTTCCGCTGTACATGTTAACCTGTATATTGGCGCTGCCTGTAGTTCCTCTGTTGGCAGCTGCATCTTTGTAAAATAAAATAATACCCCCTGTTACCTGTGAAGAGGTAAGGCCAGCCGAGCTGTAGTACTGTGCCTTTTCCCTGTCGTCGTAACTGTTGTTTCCAAAAATATACCCTCCGCCATCGCCCAGGTGTATATAAAGAGAATCGGTGGCCGACATTGGAGAAATAGTATCGCAACCGGTAACTGTGCAATTAATGACTGTTACAGGTTTGGTAATGGAGTTGCTGCCCTGTGCATTGGTGGCCGTTAAAGACACTGTATAGGATGCGGGAGTGGTAAAAGTGATACTTGGATTTTGTGAGGTGGGCGATGTTATTGTTACGCCGGTATTCGGTGTTACAGCCCATAAATAAGAAGTGGGCAGGTTTTGTGAAGTATTGGTAAACGCTGAAGCCACACCTGCACATATACTTGCTGGAAAGCTAAAATTAGCAACAGGGGCCTGGGCACTTGAGCTGCATAAACCATGAGTCCCTAATAACTTGCGGTAAGTACCGTTTGCCATAGCGGTTTGAATTCGTGTTTTCTGATCACCGGTAAATAAACTCATACAACCGTCATCGGTGTAATCCATATAATTCATAAACATTTCACCTGTTGTGTTACCACTACAGGTTCCTAAATGAAAAGGATGGGTCGGGCACCCGAAGTTGGAAGTCTGTGCGGGAGGGGTGTCGCTGCAATAATCTGTTAAACAATTGCCATCCCCCCATATATGACGCAAGCCCAGCCAATGCCCTATTTCATGTGTGGCTGTTCTCCCGCCATTATATGGGGCTGAGGCTTTTCCAATTGTACCAAACGAATCGTAAGCAATTACAACACCACAGGTTTGACTGTTTTCTACGCCTGTTAAACCCGTTAAGCCTGTTGCAGCCGGAAAGGAAGCATAGCCCAATAAGCCACTGGCAGCTGCGTCACAAATCCAGATGTTTAAATATTTAGTCGGGTCCCATATTGAAGCAGGTTTAATGGTTCCGTCGAAGCTGCTTTGCAAACCTGAACTGGATTGTGTTGCAGGATTGGGCCAGCCTTTTGACGACCAGTTGATCCGCTCTATGCCGGGTTCTGCAAGTGCAGCCCCGTTCACATCTTTTACAGCGAGACAAAACTGAACCCCTGTATTACCGGCCTTTGCCGCCTGAAACACCGAAGGAACAGTGCCTGCACCGGTTCCTCCATAATCGTTGTTTAATACCGTTATTTGTGATTGTACCTGTGCGGCAGTAATGTTTTCGTTGACCCCGGCAGCATCACCATTGTGCAATATGTGCACAATAACCGGTATGGTATAGGTGGCTTCTGTTTTATTGATTCCCTGGTTTTTTTTATATTCCTCTACTTTTGTACTGAACCATGTTTCCCAGGCAGCATCTGGCGCAGGGGTCATACAACTGCGCTGAACAGCTGCACTGTTGGAATATGGTTGAAGCATTGTTCCGGGTCTGCGTTGTGCGATGACTGCACTCATTCCCAAAAAAGTGGTCCCTGCAATCAATACTAGTGTTTTTTTCATCCTTGTAATTTTCATCTGCATAGTTTAATTTTATATTTTGACCCGCAATTTGAAAGAAAGCAGACTTAAAATCAAAACGATTATTCTCAATTATTTGAATCCGACGAAGTGCCTGTTTATATAAGGCCTCACTGCCCCTTTTGTTTTATAAATAAAAAAGCTGCCCGAAGGCAGCTTTTATTAATTGACAAGTTTAGTCTATGTTATATAAATTCACCTATACCTATACAAACACCCATTACTTAGTCAATCAATATTTTTTTACTGAGCAATGAACGTTCATCACCAATTGTAATGATATACATTCCTTTTGGATAAGCAGCCAGGTCGATATTTATCCGTTTGGTTGTTACAGCCTTTTCTGATCTGGTCAACACCACTTGCCCAAGGGTATTTAGTATTTTAATAGTGAGGTCTGCTGGCTGCTGCATGGTAAAATCTATATTAAAGTTCCCGTTTGCAGGATTGGGAAAAAGTGCAACACTATTGTTTAACAGGTCTACACTTTCTGTTCCGGTTGGTGAACACAGGCTGTGTGTACCCAGCAATTTGCGATAAGTACCGTTGGCCATAGCAGTTTGCAAACGTGTTTTCTGATCGCTGGAAAATAAACTCATGCAGGCATCATTTGTATAATCCATAAAATTCATAAACATTTCGCCTGTTGTGTTTCCACTGCAGGTTCCGAGGTGATAAGGATGTGTAGGGCAACCCGCATTGTCTTTTTGCTGGGGAGGGGTGTCGTTGCAATAATCGGTTGCACAGGTGGCATCGCCCCATATATGACGCAAGCCAAGCCAGTGGCCTATTTCATGCGTTGCTGTTCTTCCACCATTGTAGGGGGCTAAAACGGTTCCAACCGATCCAAAGGCATCGTTGGTAATTACCACACCACAGTTTTGTGCACTTTCAGGAGGAGTAAGACCTGTTAAACCTGTCCCTGAAGGAAACGATGCATAGCCCAATAAACCGCTGTTATAGGCATCGCAGACCCACAGGTTTAAATATTTGGCAGGGTCCCATATTGATGCAGGTTTAATGGTGTTGTCAAACAGGCTTTGCAAAGCATTGGAGCTGTTTTGAGTACCCGGATCGGCCCAGCCTTTAGTGGTGAAATTAATTCTTTCGATGCCGGGTTCTGTAAGTGTAGTACCTGTTGGACCTTTAAGAGCCAGGCAAAACTGAATACCTGTGTTACCGGCCTTGGCTGCCTGAAAAACAGTTGGAATGGTGCCGGCACCCGTTCCACCATAATCGTTGTTCAATATATTAATTTGCGATTGTACCTGGGCTGCAGAAATATTGTTGCCCACTCCCACTGCCGTTCCTCCATGAATAATATGAACAATAACAGGTATGGTGTAAGTCGCTTCTGTTTTATCGTTCTCGTGCTTTAGTTTATACTCCTCTACCCTTTCATTGAACCATTGATCCCAGGCTGCGTCGGGGGCAGGGCTTGCACAGGTTCTGCGTATGGTGGTGCCCTGCTGTGCCAAAATAATGTGAGCTCCGAATAAACTTATTCCGGCCATCAGAAATAATTTTTTTTTCATTTGTCTTAGTGTTTATTGTTTTTGGTTTGTTTATTTTTTTGACTCCCACAGGCATTTATTCATTATCTACCACCAATCGTTTGGTGTACACCCCTTTTTCAGCATTCATAAACTGAACAAGGTACAAGCCATTGGGCAGGCTGTGAAAGTGAAAGGCCGCTGTTTTATCGATTTTAATATTGTCGTAAATTACCTTGCCCAATGCGTCGTACAATCTTATTGTGCCAGGTTGTTCACAGCTGATATTAAAATTTCCGTCGGAGGGGTTGGGATAAACCACAAACCCCTCATGTTCCCTGTTCACCTCCTGAACAGCAACAAAACCAGTTGTGCTAAAAGAAGAGCTTGTCCAGTCGGCCATTTCCGTGGGCCAGCCCGATAGTTCTTTGTTGATGCCTGCTTTTACCCTCCAGTAATACTGTGTTGCAGTTTGAAGGTTGACGGTTTTTGTTTTTGTAAGGGCATTTCCACTTGCATCCCTCAGGCCACTTATTAAAGAAGAATCTATATAATCAACAACGATGGTGTTAAAACCGGGATCTGTTGCAACCTGCACCTGCTGGTAAACCCGCCCATCGTACTGAACTCCCATATTGGCGTAACTTTGCAGAACTGTTTCCCTGAAATCACTTTTCCATTTTAATGCAATTCCCTGTGGGGCTACCTGGTTTTGGTTAGCAGCAGGAAAAACAAGAACAGGGGCGGCGGGTAATGGTTTAAAGGAGTACACCGGCGACCAGTTTCCTCCGGCAACCCTTACCCTCCATGAAAATATATTGTGACGGCTCACATTCCAGTTGGCTGCCTGCGTTAAAGAAGCCAGACTAAGTGTTGTGCCACTTACTGTTTGACTGACCAACGTGGTGCTGAATGTATTGCTGTATTTTACATAAGCCACCTGCACTTCATACTGGGTAGCACCAGGTACCGGGCTCCAGTCGATGTGCAAATTATTATCAGGCACATTTTTCGAAAGGTTTTCGGGATAAATTGCAGCCGGCCATTTTACAGAGGCACTTGCGGCAAAGGATGAAACTGCACTCCATGCGCTTGCCCCTGCTCCATTGGTGGCTTTCACCCTCCAGTAATACGTTTGATTGCTTAATCCGTAAGCATGTACTACCGGAACAGGGCTTTGTTTTTGAAAAACAATATTGGAAAAAGCAGCGTCAGCAGCAATCTGAATATCGTAGCCCGTTGCGCCGTAAGCAGGTTTCCAGAACAGGTAAGGGGTGGCAGAAGCCTGGGAAACAACATTCAGTGCAGGAGCTGCGGGAGCGGTTGTAATAACGGTGTAACAGGCTATCTTTGTTTTGAGCACATTTGTTTTGTACCAGTATTTTAAATCGCGTTTGTTGCAATAGGTCATAATATCCCCAACAATTCCTCCTGCCAGCTGACAGGAAGCATTGCCTCCAATAGCATCCTGTGGATGTATGCCTCCGAGGTTATGGCCCATTTCATGTGAAAACACCTGGGGAGGAATATTTCCGAAATCCATCATATTTACTTTGGCGTAATCATAACTCAACGCGTAATTAGAAGACCTTGAACAGGAAGTCGTTGTAAGCCCGACACTTCCACCGCTTGAACTTGTTATATAATGAGTAAAATCACGGTCAATGTTTTGTTTGTATGTCTCCCACTTCGTTACAAAATCTCCTGGCCCCGGATAAGATTCCTGAACGGTATCAATTTCAATATAACTTACCTGCACATGCGCTCCAAATTCTTTCATGTACACATCCGAAACCTGGTTCACGAGGTTGTATATATACCACCTTACAACTTCTTTATCGGAGCCTAAAGTGAGGTACAAACTATGGCTACACTCCACAGCAACTTTTATATCCCTGAAGCCTGTAATCAATACATTTTGCGCCTGGGGAGTTTTTTCAACAATTTCCTGATCCGACTGCTGTATGCCATTGTTATACTGCCCCTGTTTTAAATCACAATAGGACCAGTTATGATTCTGAGAAAATGACACAGCCTTAATTAAATATACTGGAATGAGGAAACAAAAGAGTTTTAATTTAATTTTCATTTTATCCTTTTTTAATGACTTCTTTTCACAACAAAGCAATCCGCTTGTTTTACAAATAAAGAAAACTGCAATTGTAAAATAAAATCAAGTACGCTTAATTATTCCTATCCGGTTCCTTTGGTTAAATCTGTACAAAGCCTGTAAACAGAAGCCTTTTGACGCTAAATAATTCAATTCCGAGTAGTGTTCAATTCCCGCTGTGCTGCTCAGCAGTATCTATTTTACTAATAAGAAAAACCAAAGAAGGCCCCCTGGAAAACAACCTGCGTTTTTTTAAGGTATTTGTCATGCAACTTTCGACTGAGGAATCCGTAGAATTTACCATGCGATTAAAAATTAGCTCGAAAAAGTTCAGTGATGTCGTGTAATTAATTATATTGCCGGCAAATATCTTCCAATCATACCACTACATGAAAAACAGGGACAGTTTATTTCAGCTCATAAAATCTCTTTCAAAAAACGAAAAGGGTTATTTTAAAAAGTACATTTCGGGAATGGCAGGTAAAAGCAAAAGTGCATATATCCGGCTTTTTGAGTCAATAGACAAACAGGAAGTCTACGATGAAGAAAAAATAAAAAAACACTTGAGCGACCCCGCACTTGGCAAGCAAAAACTGGCTGTTACAAAGCATTACCTTTACGAGGCCATCATGAAAAGTCTGAAGGCCTATTATTTTAAACCTTCGGTAGACTCTCAGCTGAAAGAGATGATCAGAAACGCTGAAATTTTATTTTACATTAAAAACAGGCAGGAAGACAGCCGTGAAATACTGTACAAGGCCCTGGAGATGGCCGAAAAATATGAACGCTTTTTGGTGCAATTAGAGATTTATACTTTTTTATACACCGTTGATATTGCCCTGCACAAAAACAAAGAAGAGTACGCAGAAACAACGGCTAAATCTTATGAGAATCAGAAATTAGTAATGGCCCAGCTGGAAAATTTTATAGAATTGAGGGTCATGGAATCAAAATTAAGAGCCGTACAGGGAAATGAGCT
>JAHEYF010000050.1 GCA_023251755.1 Bacteroidota bacterium | reverse complement strand
TGCATATATATGTTCCGGCACTTACATTGCTAATACTGCCCGTGGTACTGGTGTTGCCCGTCCAGCTATAAGCATAAGGTGATGTGCCGCCGCTTGCAGTTACACTTGCCGAACCGGTACTGGCCCCGTTGCAATTTACCTGGCTTTGGGAACTGATAACCGAAGAAAGCGCTGCTGCAGGCTGGGTGATGGTTACACTTTGGGTGTTGGTGCAGTTTTTTGCATCTGTAATGGTACAAATATAAGTACCCACACTTACATTGCTAATACTTGCGCTTGTGCCTCCAACCGGTGCCCAGCTGTATGTATAAGGTGAAGTTCCACCGCTTGCAGTAATACTGGCCGAGCCGGTGCTGTTACCATAACAATTCACCTGGCTTTGGGAACTGATCACTGAAGCAAGAGCCGCGGCAGGCTGTGTTATCGTTACACTTTGGGTCTTGGTGCAATTTTTAGCATCGGTTATTGTACATATATATGTTCCTGCACTTACATTGCTAATGCTTGCGCTTGTACCGCCACTCGGTGCCCAGCTGTATGTATAAGGTGAAGTTCCGCCACTTGCAGTAATACTGGCCGAGCCTGTGCTGTTGCCATAACAGGCGATGGTAGTTTGAGCACTTATAGATGATGCAAGCGCCGCAGCAGGCTGGGTAATAGTTACACTTTGGGTACTTGTACAATTATGAACATCTGTAACCGTACACACATAAGTTCCGGCAGCTGCATTACTAATGCTTGCGCTTGTGCCGCCGCTTGGTGCCCAGCTATAGGTATAAGGCGAAGTTCCTCCATTTGCAGCTACAGTAGCCGAACCCGTGCTGGTTCCATAACAATTTACCTGGCTTTGCGAGCTTATACTGGCATTAAAGGATTTAATATAAAATTTTCCCGACACCGTTAAAGGCCCGCCACACAATGTAAAGGTCTGGTTGATGTTTATGTTAAGCACTTCTATTGGCTCTACCACACCATCGTTAATAGCGGTTAAAGTAATAACCACCGTATCCTGACCGGCAGGAAAAGTAATTGATCCCGGCAAGGCAGGTGTAAAGTCTACTCCGTTTGTAGCCGTCCCTCCAAGTGTATAAGTATAGGTTACCGCATTGGATGATTGAGACTGAGGGCGTACAAAATACAGGCTTGTTGCTCCACAACCCTCTGTTGTAGTGGTGTCTGTAAGATTCGTTGTAATTGAAATCGGATCGGCACTCGAAAAACTGCCGGCTTCCAAAAACACACCTGAATCGTAAGCTCCGTCTCCCACATCGGCAATAGCCATTTTAATATGATAAGTTTGTCCGCATTGAACCGGCGAAATAGCTGTTAAAGTTTTGGTGATACCATCGTACACAATATTAATTCCACTGGCAATATTATCGGTGTAATACTGACAATTATTGCATGGGCCGGTTGAAGCCCCGGTTGAATATCCGTTGTTAACTGTATTAATACTTACAGGGGTTGTAGTACCCGGTATTAAAGCAATATTCTTTTTCGGAAAAGCAACAGTTACACCCGTAAGAAAAAAACCAAATACATCATTATAAGAAGAACTAACAAAATCATTGTATTCTTCAGATGCAAAACGATACCTGAACTTCACCGTATCTGATTTGGGGATAAAATCAAATTCAAGTACAGCAGCGTCTTCTGTAACACCACTTGTTAAAAGATCCAGGTCTGCATCACCAGCCTGCCCTATATAAACGTCCTGAAATTTGGAACTTGGACCAAATGGACCGTCTTGTCCACCACTATAACCTAAAGGATCAATTGCCAGGCAGGAGCCCGAGGTAAGGTAAACCCCCGATGAAAACCCAAGGTTTACAGACGGAGTGGCATTAAATGTTGAAATACCATTTACATAACCCGTATAGCTTACATTTGATACGGTAATACCAGTGCCCAACAGCACATTTTGAACCATCTGGGCAGGTGTTAAACTATTGTTGGTGGTTAATTGTGCTTTCGCATTTTGTATAAAACAAATGAGTAAAACAACTTGTAATTTTCTTAGCATAGCTTTGGTATTTGGTTGTACTGTTTTCAAACTGGATTAATGAATACAATAATTCGGCAAAAGAAAGGCAATAAATATTCTTAAAAAAACTATTAATTACCATAAACCGATACAATATTGCATTCTAAACTTAAAAATATCTGATTTTAAAATCAATTTGATCTAATATCAGCCGTAATGAAACTAAAATATTTTATGCTTTCTGTTTTATGAGTGCTTTCCGGTTTAAGCCGGAACAAATGCACAGCACTGCATTGTCTGTATCAGGGTGGCTCCTTTTTGTTAAGCCTATGCTCAATTGCATACTTCTTGTAAAGTCTTCGTCATCTTAAATCCACTTACACATTAGTATATTAATGTTTCAGTGAATTTTATTATGGTGCATGGGAGGATGCAGCAGATGGCGAACATGGCCTGATATGTATATAAAACCTATAAAGTCTATGTTTTTTTAATTGTAAACCTGGCTTAAGTTTACACATTTTATTAGTTTTTAGTTTCCATTAATCGTTCAAAGTGATGATTTTTCTGATAAGCTACATTTTATGAATGTCTTTTTATCGATAATGACAAAATAATTCATTAAAAATTAGATCTGCCTGATTCATCTATATAAAAGTTTGCTTGTTTATTCGCTTTGTAGTTCAGTTGTTTATTACAGACAATACGGTCTAACAAATAAATTGCGACTATTTTTGTTTAATTTTGTTGAACCATGCATTCCATTGAGCCATATTACAACTGGCGGCATTTATACATTGCCGATGAGGATGAACGTTCTCCTTTTTATGGCCGCGAATACAGTGAGTTTGAATTTTCAAACAGCATTTACAACTACGTAATTCATCCGCAATGGGACAGCATTGGTTCTGAAACACTTTACATTAAAATACTGTTTGTTGATTACGACGAAAGTTATTGTATAATTGAATTAATCGGCGAATGGAATGATGCTATTACCAACGACATCATGCTTTTAAAACGCGAGGTCATTGATGAACTTTCTTACAGTGGAATCAACAAATACATCATTATTGGTGAAAATATTTTAAATTTTCATGCTTCCGACGACAGTTATTACGAAGAATGGTTTGATGACATGGGTGATGGATGGCTTGTTTTTCTCAACTTCAGGGAGCATGTGCTTTATGAATTCCAGCAATACAACATTGACTATTACTTTGTTTCAGGAGGGGAACTCAACGACTTTATCTGGAGGAAATTCAGCCCCGGACAGCTTTTTGGGAATGTTTCGAAAATTATTGGCAAACGATTGAGTTAGTCTGACACCTTAACTTAAGGGACTGATAAACCAAACAAGTGCTGCCTGATTACAACAAATGATAATGTTGCCTTGCAAAGCCACTGTTTTGTCCATGCTTTTGATGCCTGTCTTTATCGTAGGTGTACACAAATTTTATTTCATGTGTTCCAGTGTTAAATGTCCTTAAAGCATTGGTAGTAAAATCATAAGAATAGGCAATCTGCATAGTGTTATCGATTGTAACACCTGTTTGAAAAATAACTGCACTTTTCATCCGTATACCTGCACCCACAAAAAATGCATGTTTAATATGAAAACGGAGGTTGTAATCTAATAAAATAGGGGTTCCCGCAACATAGTTGACAAACACACTGTTTTCGAAAATATAATTCGGGTCGCTTGCCCAGTTGTATCCAATATTTAAACTATAGTGCGGCACGGTTTGCATATGGCCCTTTTTGTCTGCTGACTTTGGAAACTCATAACTGCTGCCCAATAAATTATTCACAGAGGCGCCCAGGTAAAAACGGTCGTTGTAATACAATACCCCAAAGGCCGCATTCGGAATTTTGGATTTATTATACGCAATGGCACTTTCAGCGGCAAAGTCTTGCGAGTTGTGATAGGTAATTTTATTCGGGTCCATCAATTGCACATTGTAACTTCCGTTTACCCCAAAGGACAATTCTGTATCTTCAAATTTTATGTGATAAGCAAAAGAAGCAGAATAAGCGGTAAAAGAAGAAGGTCCTATTTTATCGGTATAAATAAAGCCACCTGCGCCCATTTTACCTTTGTAAAACCTGCCATGAATACCAATTGTAGAAGTTTTAGGTGCCCCGTCAAAGCCCATCCATTGCTGCCTGTAGCTCATGCGGGCATCGAGGGTTTTTCGTGTTCCGGCAACAGCGGGGTTGTTTAAAAAAAGTGTGCTGCGGGTGTGTGTCCAAAATGGATACTGTTGAGCCTGAGCCGAAAAAATCCCAAACACAAAGGCTGCTGCTATACTAATCTTTTTCAAACTCATGCTATAACTACAAATGTAGCAAAATCTATAGTAACAAAAAATTATCCTTCTTTGTAATCACTGAGCGAACCCGAAGTAAACTATTCGCTGTTAACTATTCGCTGTTAACTGTTTACTATTAACGCATCCTATACTGTATCTTTATGCCATGTGGGACTCTTATATAAAAGGTTTCCGGCTCTATCTTCAGTTGGAACGTTCCCTTTCCGAAAACTCGGTAGAGGCTTATGCCCTTGATATTGAAAAACTTTCAACCTTTATTCAGCAAAAATATGCAATTGGCCCGCAAAAAGTTGAATTGCAGCACCTGCAGGATTTTGTAAAATGGGTGAGTGAGAATGGCTATGGAGCTACTTCACAGGCACGGATTTTATCAGGCATAAGAAGTTTTTACAAATACCTGTTGTTGGAAAATGTAATGG
Organism: Bacteroidota bacterium; assembly: GCA_023251755.1. Lineage (GTDB taxonomy): Bacteria > Bacteroidota > Bacteroidia > B-17B0 > Aurantibacillaceae > JAHEYF01. Next base: position 27,376 of record JAHEYF010000050.1, on the reverse strand, counting down.
ATGCAGATCCGACAGCACTTATAGAATCCCCGAAAACAAGCCGGAAGATTCCTGAGGTACTGAACATCCATGAAATAGACAACATCATTAACAGCATTGACCGCAGCAAGCCCGAAGGAGAAAGAAACAAAGCCCTGCTCGAAACACTGTACAGTTGCGGCTTACGGGTAAGCGAATTGGTCAACCTTAAAATAAGCGACCTGCATTTAAACGAAGCCTATATTAAAGTGTGTGGCAAGGGCAACAAGCAACGCTTAGTTCCTATTGGGGAAACCGGTAAAAAACACATTGAATTGTATTTGCAGCAAATACGTTTGCATTACCCGGTAAAAAAAGGCTGTGATGATGTATTGTTCCTCAACCGCCGGGGAGGCAAACTTTCGAGGGTGTATATTTTTATGCTGATAAAAGAACTGTCCATAAAAGCAGGGATAAAAAAAGACATCAGTCCGCATACCTTCAGGCACAGTTTTGCCACTCATTTAATTGAAGGCGGGGCCGATTTAAGGGCGGTACAGGAGATGCTGGGGCACGAAAGCATTACCACCACCGAAATTTATACCCACCTGGACGATATGTATTTAAGGGAAAACATCATCAGCTTTCATCCGCGCAACCGCAAAAGTTAAGGGTTTGAAAAAACTAATTTGTTTATTTTTCATTAAAAGTTTGCGGAAATTGAAATAATATGTATTTTTGTCCTCCAAAATTAAGCGAAAGTAGCTCAGTTGGTAGAGCGTAACCTTGCCAAGGTTAAGGTCGCGGGTTCGAGACCCGTCTTTCGCTCCAAAATGTTCTTTTAGTTCAAAGTTTAAGGTTTAAAGTTAATTGGTACTACAAACTTCGAACACTAAACTTTGAACTTTTTTTATGCCCCGGTGGTGGAATTGGTAGACACGCAGGACTTAAAATCCTGTGTCCTAACAGACGTACGGGTTCAAGTCCCGTCTGGGGTACTAAACAGAAAAGAGAGTGAGAAGCGAGCGCGGAACACTCTCTTTTTAGTTTTATCTCTTTTTTCTCATTTCACAAAATTATTCTTTTGCCCTTGCCAAGCGATCCTCCCTTAAATAAATATACTCTTCTTCAGGAAAATTTCTTCCCTGAAAAACACTTATAAAATGTGAATACTGATTATTATTCATCTATCCGTGTGAAAATTGATGATATGAAAAATAATTATTTAACGATCAATTCGTATTCGAAGCTTTGCAATCATCCTTAGTAATTCTCCAATCGTTGAATTTAGGATTTAGAGTAGAATTTTCCTCTGATAACAAAAGCCTGTTATATAAAATATAACAGGCTTTTGTATTAAAATTATAGTACTTAGCTTACTTTTAATTCAGCTAATTTTATTTCATAAGTACAAATCGTTGGGTAATGCTTTCTTTAGTGTTTGCAAAATTCACGAAATAAATTCCATCTTCAAGTGAAGACAGGTCTATTTGCTGGTTTACATTTTTTTCAGACTTCACAGTTTGCCCCATTGCATTGTAAACAGTTATATTCATTGGCTCTGTGTTGTTCCTGAAGCTCACAATTCCCTGGCTTGGGTTCGGATAAGCAACAAATTCAGTTTTAAAGGTCTCGCCTACAGAAGTTGTAAGCATATTTGTTTTGGAGCAATTTTCAACCACACCCGAAGTTGAATTGATCACAAAACCGATCAGCGTCAGCTTGTTTTCATTCCATGTGGCAGGAATAGTTTTGGTGTAGGTATAAGAAACAGTTGTGTTGTTGGCAACTGTAGCAGGAATACTGCTGGCTGTTCCGGCCCATCCGCCCAATATAGTCCTTCCCACAAAATCATAATACATTTGTGCCGCAGGAATTGTAGCCGGTTTCGATTCAAATCCGCACATAGCTCCATAAGCATTGTTTGTATAATAATTGTGCTGGTCATAGGTGGAAGTTGTTCCGTGTACCTGCATTTCGGTAATAACCGCATTAAACCTGTAAGAGCCACTTAAAGCCACTACGGTTTTAGCATTTACCTTAAAGGACAAGGCCCTGGTTGTTGAGTTCCAGGACACGTTGTCAATAAACACATCAACAGGAGGAGCATAAGTAATACGGCTTGCATAAGCGCTTGCAAAATCCTGCGGGTCTACTTCCGTGGCTTGCCTATCAACCAGGCCGCTTGGGTAACCGCCAATTTTAGGGCCAATACCTGCGTCATAAGTAGCGTCGGTCATAGGGTCGCCGTTGTGTACAGCAATAAGACCGGTTGTTGTAGGGTGCAGGGTGTTTAAATCATCCATAAAGCAAATACCCCTTACACAAAAGCCACACCAGGTACCGGTGGCTTCTTCTACCAGCACCCTTTTGGTAGCTGCAACAGTTGTTTTAGAGTTTTCGTCTTTAATACCTGTTTCGTTTTGAGCAAATAAGCCTGAGCTTATCAATGCTGGCAAAACCATCATTTGTAATAATAATGTAATTTTTTTCATGTGAATTGTTTTTAGTTGGTTGTGATATAAGGTGCAATTACAGGCATTTCGGAGAATATTAAAAGTAAAAACGCAACCATTTCGTCCAATTATTAGCTTTTACCACATGCCAGCTTAAGTCCTCAAATGATTTTTTGTACAGCACCAAGATAAAATCGTTTGAACATTCGAAATACACTGAATTGAAGGACCTGTTTTTTTCAGGCGTGCGTAAGCCCTGACCCGGTTCAAACTTAAATAAGCAACTTCGGGTCCATATTAAAGTTGGTAATTTCCCAATAAGGAAGTATACGGAACGAATTTATTTTTTTCATTTCTCTTTGATGGCATATTGCCAAATTATAAAAAGGATTAATTTCATAAAGATGAAAAGCAAACTGTTCAGGCGCGGATTCAAAAGGGTTTTCTAAAAATTTACAGCCTTCACTTCCAAAAATAAAACTAAAACTTTTAGGAGAAAGAGAAAATCCTTTCCCTATTGCTTTCATATAGGATTCTTTTAAAGTCCAGAGTTCAAAAAAGCGTTGTTGCTGAAGGGCTTCCGGTAACATCGATTGATCCTGTATTTCTTGTGGGGAAAATACCGTGCTTCGAATATCAATATTTATTTTCCGGTCGATCTTTTCTACATCAATACCGATTGTTTCACCATTTTTAAGTACCGCCAAAACAATGAGTCCCGAAGAATGGGAAATATTGAAGACGACTTCCTTGTGAAATTCGCTAAGGTAGGGCTTTCCATACTGATTTTTTTTAAATTCCAGGCTCGAAAACTGTACTCCCAGCTCCTGAGAGAGGATTTTACGCGCCAGGGCCCTGGTCAATAAATATTGATCCCTGTCTTTTTGAAAAACAAATTTGGCCCTGCTCTCCATCTCTTCCCCGGATAAATATTTTTCATAATCTTTCAGATTACAGGTTTTAAAATCTTCAGTGAATAGAAAATAAATATCCATCATTCTAATTTAACTTCTGCTTTTGACTGCATTCAACTTGTTCTTGTATCAAAATCAGTTTAAAATATTTTTTTAGTGGTTAAACCGTTCTTTTTCCTCTTCATTACTTCCATTTACATTTCTTTCTTCGATTTTTATTTTACCAAATTTATAATTCAGTGAAACTCTGAAACGCCTGGTATCACTTTTATTTGAAAAGTTCCAGTTTTGATTTTCAAAGCTTGCTTCTGACTTCACAATAAATGAATAGAAAATATCATCAACCCCTAAAGTAAGATCAAGTTTTTCTTTGCAGAGCGACATATTTAATGCGAGTGAAGCCATCCACCGGGGTTTAACCTGTATGATACCTACAATATTTGGCCCGATATAAATTCCATTTACTTCAATTTTTGCATTCTTTCCCACTAAAATGCTATTCGAAAAGTTCGCGAAACAATTCAGTCCGGTTCTTTGAAAGCGGATGCCGTCAATATCTCCTTTATAATTTACACTTGCGAAAGTCCCGCTTAATGACACATCCCATCTTTTTGTCAAAGATTCCTGGTAGAAAAACGAATATTCAAGTGCACTGGATGAATTCATGTTTTTAGTGCTTTGGTAAGTAACTTTTGTAGAATCGTTTTGACTGGTATAACTTAATAAAACATTTTGTGTGAAAGAGTATGCAACAGATGTAGAAATTGAGTTTTTAAAATTATAGGTCAATTCCCCTCTGTTTGAGTAATCAGGTAATAAAAAAGGGTTGCCTTTGTAAAAAGAATATTGCTCTTTAAAAAACAAAAACGGATTCAGATCATAAAAATTCGGGCGATCTATCCTGCGGGATAAATTAAGCTGGAAGTCATGATTGTCACTCTTTCTGTAGTCAAAAGATAAATTCGGAAATATATTAAAGTATTCCTTGTGCAGGCTGAAATTTCTATCATTCTCGCCGTTCAAAAAAGTTTTCTCCAAGCGAAACCCCAGTTGCATGTTAATTTTTTCAACAGATTTTATATAATTGAAATAACCAGCGTATGTTAATTCAGTGTACTGAAATTTATTTGAGAGATTTGTATCCATTGAATACATACCATTATTTGCATAATCCCTTTCAAATAAATAATTATTTGAAGTTTTAGCATACGCTGTTTTAATTCCTGATTCAAAGGAGGAAGAGGAGTCAATAAATTTTGTAAAATCGGCACGGCCCGAAAAAACATTGGAATTGCCCTGGTTATCGCTGCGATAGTTATTCGGTGATAAAGTCTGGCTTTCGTTCAGATCATAAAAAAAATTCTTATTGTCGCTGGAAATATTTTCTGTTAACCTGGTGTAATCTGTTACCACTGAAAATGAAGAACCCAGTGTATCTATTTTATGGTCGAAATTAAAATTAAAATTATCAGTGTTCCATAAATCAGGTTGAGTAATTTTAGAATCCAGGTGATCAAAACCTAAATTATTATAACCTGAAACAGCATTTCTGCTATTGGTAGTTGATATATTTTTACCGGGGCCCCCTTCTGCTTTAATTCCTATTATATCAGTTTTTGAAAGAAACCAATCCAGGCCGGCCTTGTAATTAAAATTTGTTTCCAGCACTTTAGCCGTATTAACAGTGCTCAAATTCATAGTTGTAGAATCAGTGGTGAATCTTTTATTGAATTTTTCTACAGACCTGTAATGACTGAAATCACCACTCAGGTTTGAATAGAAAACTATTTTATCGGATTTATAATTCAAGGAGGTCCCGGACAAAAGCCTTTCATAAAATCCCTGAGAACAGGAAGAGAAAACTGTGCCTGTAAGCCCCGATACGCTTACTTTTTTACTTACAATATTAATCATACCTGATGTTCCGGAAGCATCATATTTTACAGGTGGGTTTTTCAATATTTCTATTGACTTTACCAGGTCTGCATTCATACTTTTCAACAAATTTACAAGCTGATCACCCGACAGGGTTTGTGGCCGCTTATCAATCATCACAATAACACCTGCTTTTCCCTGAATCATAATTTTGTTGTTATCCACACTTACACCCGGTAGTTTGGTTAATAAGTCAAACACCGAGTTTCCTTTAGCAAGAGGCGAATTTTCCACATTCACAATAATATTACCATTTATAAATTCAACCACACGTTTAATTGCAGTAACCGTAACTTCATCAATCGAATGCAAAGAAGCGTTTAATTTTAAATCAAAAAGTAAATTATCCGTGGTTGAAGAATCGACTACTATATTTTCAACTATTTTGTCCTGATAACCTATAGCTGATACCTTCAGCATATAGTTGCCAATACCAACTGTGTTTATTAAATATTTACCCGTTTCATCAGTCATGGTTCCTTTAATGATATTGCTATCCGGCAATGATAACAACCCGATTGGCGCGTAAGGGACCGGCATTCCTAACGAATCACTGATAACACCGGTTATTTTAATTTGAGAAAAGACAAATGAGGAACAAAGAATAAAAACAATACATAATTTTTTTTTCATATTTTCTATTAATAAAATTCAACGCGTTTATTGGGGGTCTAAATTTAGAATTTATATCACTTTCTGCCGCATGGTCAAGGTTTAATTTTTAATTTTTTGGTAAAAAAACATAGCGACAATCCCCAATAAACCCGCCAATGCAAGAACTTTTTGAGGGCCGAATACATCCAGCAAGGCGCCTGCCCCCAATGAGGAGGAGGCAATAATCAATTGATCCGCCATGCTTTTGGTTGATACAACAGTGGCCCTGATTTTACCAGGTATAAATTTATGAAAATAGGTCTGGATTATTGGCCCTACAAGGGTAAACAAGCTGCCATTGATTATAAAAACAATGCAGGCTGTTATAAAAAATGGTGGCTCAATGAACCACAATGAAAGACGCAACAGTACTACAATAAAAATCACAATTGAAATCAGGTTCCCGGGATTGAATTTAACAAAATACCTGGATAAGAAAGACGCAGCTAAACCAAGTGCGGTTCCTATTGAATACATATACCCCAGTTGATGTTCAGCCATTCCTAAGCTCAGTAAAAATGGTTGTATGCCAATATTCCCAATAAACATGAGTTGCATACACAATCCTGCAAGGATGGAAAAAAAAATCACTTTGTGCCGGATTGAAAAAACCAGGCCCATTTTACTGTTGTGATAAGATGTTTTGATCATCGCAAGCGGGTTAAGCTTTTGAGGTTTAAAATATTCTTTCGTAAATAACAGCACGGTAATTCCACTTAGCAGGTAACCAATTGCATAAACAAACCAAAGGATTTTCAGTGAATAGACTTTAATGATGACAGCCCCAATTATTGGAGCCAGTGTTGCCCCTAATGCATCAATGCTACCATTCTTTATAAAATACTCCTGGTGCAGGTCTTTTCTTTCTGCTTTGTTCAGGTTATCAATCACCCAGGCCTCTTCTGCACCCGATACAAAGGTCATCCCTATTCCGGCAAGCGCATACAGTACTACAATCAGGTAAAAGTTGAATGTAAACGGAATGAATAAAATGGAAAGTGCAACAATAAAAGAACCCAGTGCTACGGAATATTTCCGGCTAAATCCATCGGCAAATGCACCGGTTGGGATTTCAAATAAAAACATGGAAATCCCATAGGCCGCATTAATAATGGAAATCTGAAAAAATGAAAATCCCAGGTCAAGGTAATACAAGGTGATGAATGGAAATATCATCGTTGATAAACCATAAACAAACATATTCAGGTAAAAAGGCCAAAGTAGTTTTAATTCTCCCTGTTTAAAAAGCATGGTTTAATTTAGAGTTTAGAGTTTAGAGTTTCGTGTTTAGCATTTCCCCTCATATAACTCCTTTGTTTTTTCCATCAGTTGTCCCATAAGTTTTGATTCAAGGTTTTCGAGGCTGCTGAATAAATCATCAAAAGAGTTGATTACAAAATACTCTTTTTGAATGGAGTATGGAGTAAATTCTGTGCAAATAATCTGATCAATGTCGAAAGGGTGTTTGGGAATGCCGGGGTCCTGTATATTTGCTATTTCCTCAGCCGAGGTCACAATAGCAGCGCCATAAGGTTTGTTTTCACCATTTTCGCTGATGATTCCCATTTCATAGGTGAACCAGTATAACCTGGCTAAATAATCCACAGCGCGGTCATCGTTTACGTATTTAATTGCAATGCGGCTATAAGCAGTAAGGAATTGAGCAAATTTTTCATTGGTCAGTAAAGGCAAATGCCCGCATATATCGTGAAAAATATCAGGTTGTTCACTAAAATCAATTTCATGAGGTTTACGAAGTGATACGGTTACAGGGTAACATTTGTTAATAATCATCTGGAAGAAATCCTTTGCAGGTAATAAACCGCTCACAGACACAAGGGTCCAGCCGGATATTGCTTTCAGGACTTTACTTACCTCTTCAATTTTCACCACCCGGGCTTTATCAATTTCCAATTGATAAAAACCCTCTAAATATTGTTTTGCTATTTTATCGGTTGTTAATTTACTTTGCCTGTCGCATAACATTTTCCATATATCATGGTCTTCCTGCGTGTAAGTACTGTAATCCTGGTTGATTAAATAATTTGCCATAGTGTTGTTTATTATTCTTTCGTTTGTGTTTTGTTCCTTTTTGTTTCTGTTCAATTCATGCACCGAAAATTCAATCTTTGAAAATTTAAAATGTTTCGGTTGCTGTTAGCTCATAGTCGTATAACAATTCTTTTTCACCAAACAATCGCTCGGCAACAATTCCGCGTTTCTGGCATTCTTCTACCAAACGGTTCGATTGTACAATCGGATTAGACTCTGCCGTGTATTTAATGCTGCTGATAAATTCAAGCCAGGGTTCCTGTCCCATTGCATATACATATACTTCTTTCGGATTAAAAATATCTACCAGGGGCATTCCTTTTCCGAAGTCCGAGCCTGAAAGCCTGCGCGACTGGTCTTTGTCCCTTGCCAATTCCTGAGTAAGTAAAGGGCCGTATAACCACGACAAGGGCGCTCCATCGCATTCCATTCCAAGGAACACAACATCCACATTGCCTATAACACGTTGAATATGTTTGTACAACATCGGTTCCATCACCCTTGAGTCGGCAACAAAGAGGAAAGAAAACTGTTGAATGGTCACATGGAAGCAGGCTTTGGCCCTTACATTTAAATCGCTGTGTTCACCGGTAAAGGGCACAGCTGTAATTGCAACATTTTCAAACTTTACTTCTTCCATCTCGTCCATTTCAATTACATTATTAAAACCCATACTCTTAAAAGCCAGTTTCAGGTTCGGGTCCTGTAGGGCCCCGCTGGTTGTTACCGGAACAACAATGTTTTTAATTTTATGGCGCAGGGGCAACAAGGTTTCTAATAAAATATGATCCTGGTGATTGTGGGTAATGATCACATAATCGATTACATCAGGCAGGTCGATATCGGAGAAATGGGCAACGCTTGATTCATAACCATAATAACTGATTACCGGATCCATTAATATGCTTACTTCTTTTGTTTCGAGCAAAATACAGGCATGGCCGAAATAACGCATACGGGCTTTTTCACCTTCATATTTTTTATACTCCGGGTGTTCCTGTTCAGTAAAAAAAGTATCGAACAGTGTCCGGTCTTTTGGTTCCACGCCGAGCAGCGAAGCCAACTCATCGATATTTCCCGGGTTCCTTTTCATTTTGCTTATGGCATCAATACCCTGATGGTCGAACGGAATGTGCAGGTGCAACACAGCCGGGTCATCCAGTTTGGGTGTACTGAGGCAAAACGGGCGCGTATCGTTATTGGTGATCCATAATGCAATGCTTTGTGATGATTTAGTATTGAATTCACTCCGGTACAACAGCGATTCAAAAAGCCGGAAGGAGGGATTATCGTTTAAATCGTACACCAGCTCCACATAGCCTTTCAGCATCTCCGGAACCTTTTCATACAAACTTTCCAGGGAATAGCCTTTGGCATTATTCTTCAGCATTTTATCGAGTTCAACAATTGCTGCGTGCAGCTGAATGGATTTTTCGCGGCTCTTTGTTGTTTGTTCTTTTAGCTGTTTTATTTCATCCGCCCGGCCACCGTTGTAATCCATAAACGGGCCGCCAAGCATTTTTGGATTTTTAACTGCAGCAGCATGTATTTGCGGCGATTGAATATAGGAGTTCATAATTTTCAAGTGCCGCCCGACAATGTTCATCGCTGCTGTAGCAGGTGATATCAGGTGCGACCAGGCGTACCACCGGTCTATCAATGGTTCGATTACCACGTTTGGTTTTAAAAAAAAGGTGTTGCGTTTCATGTCTAATTAATTTGTTGGTTGTTCGATATGTTGTTTTTATTTATCCGTTTAATTGATTATCGGATTTATTCCTGCTCCTGCAATTCTTTTCTTTCCGGATTAACTTCATCTTGTATGGCCAGGATATAATTGCTGATTGTTTCGCTGTGTGTTTCAAGAATATTATCGTGGTGGCAATCCAGCTGAATTACCTGAACCCTGTTCCCTGTTAAATCAAAACTGCCCTCAAGTACAGTATCCAAACCATTATAGGCAGAGTTCACACGAAATTCATCAACATAAGTGTTTAGTGTTTCGTGAGCTTCTTTGTTTTCCTTTTCTTCCGGACCACTTGTTTTACTGCATTTAAATAAAACGATGTTCAGGTCTTCCTGGTTAAATGTTGGTTGATAACGGTAATGAATGTTATCTCTGTAAGTTGCAAGATATTGTTGTGGTATGTGTTCCTCAACCTGTTTATATACAAAGGAACTATCCAACAAGATTAAATTATGCCTGCCTGTTCCTTTAACTGATAATTGCCTGAACACTTCAAAGGCCAGCAATCCTCCAAAGCTCCAACCGGCAAATGTGTAATTGCCTTTTGGCTGCAATTTTTGGATCAATAATTTATAGTATTTCGCTAAGCCTTCAAATGTTTCTGTAGCGTAATAATTCGCATCCCTGTCTTTCATAAAGGAATAAAAATTATTAAACAGGATTAATTTTTTAGCTTTAAGCACCGGCACCAAACTGTTGTAATACGATTCAGCGCCTCCGTTTCCGGGAGGGAATAGTATGACCGGATCTTCATCCAGTTGCTCGTTGATTATTTCGTATGGAATAAAGGCTTTAAAATCAGCTGGTGTATACGTACTTCCTTCCTGTTCTAATTTTTCGCTGCAATGCTGAATGACTTGCCTTAAATGCAATTCAAAACTATTGTTCAGTTGCTGCGTTGTCTTAGCTCCTAACCTGGTAACAATACTAAAGCCCAGTTTACCCTGGCTCACCATCCCATTGATATTAATCAGGATAGGGTTTGTATTCGCAGCGTGCACCATATTTCCACTTTCTTCCTGTACAATTTGCCAGTCACCGGCTTTGTTTTCAAATTGTCCTAAATAATTAAAACTAACAGGAGCTAAGTTCCGATGGCTGTAGTTGCTTTCTTTTTTAGCTGCAAAAGCGCCAAAGCCAATCCCTTTGTTGGGAATATTTCTTAAGCTTTCTTTGATCAACTGAATGCTCTCTTTTAGATTGTTTTGTATGTTTAACTTAACAGGAAACTTGGTCGTAAACCAACCTATTGTCCGGCTGTGATCAATCGAAGCATCGATGTCCTCCCTGCCATGCCCTTCCAGGGTAATCGCCTGTGTATCGTTGTGGTTCATATCTTTAAGCGCATAGGCAAAGGCGGTTAACAATAAATCATTCACCTCTGTGTGATAAGCTTTGGGAGCTTCCTGAATAAATGTCCGCGTTAATTCTTTGTTCAATTCAAAAAATGCTTCAGAAGGTTCTTGCAGTTCTTTTCCTTCCTGATAGTTTGGTACATCCTTTAATTGCTCTTCCCAATAAGCTGCTTCCGCAGGATGTTGTTGCGGATAGGCTTTCAACACTTTTACCCATTGACGATAACTGCTTCCTTTCACCGGTAATTTTTTCCCTTCGCACAGGGTCTTTATATCTTCCGCTAAAATTCTCCAGCTCACCGCATCTACGATCAGGTGATGCAAGGCAAAAAATATGCGCGCACTTCCATCTTCGTATCCATACAGGTAAGCAGACTGAAACAAGGGTCCCTGCTCCAGGTCAAAATTACTTTGCCAGCTGCCAAGTAATTCCTGAACCTGCATTTCAGTATATATACTCCTGTCTAAAATTTTAAGCTCAGGTATGGCGATATCCGGTTGATAAGCCTGTTTCCAGTTTATCTCTCCTGTATCAACATCCCTTTCTTTATAATAACGAACGCGCAATACATCGTGGTAAGCCGCCAGTTCTACAATGAACATCTTCAGTTTTTTTGGATCAAGGACAGGAACCTTTATCAAAAAACTATGGTTAAAATAATTGGGCTCCGGTAGTTCACCCTGCTCTACCTGTTCAACAAACCATTGTTGAATGGGTAGAAAATCCAGTTCACCACTTAATGCCCCCTGCTCTGTTTGAAGACTGATGTCCAGGTTTTTTTGACTCAGGTGTTCGGCCAGTCTGGCAATGGTTTTATATTCAAACACATCTTTTACCTGGCAGGAATAACCTGCCTGCCGGAGACGACCGGCTACCTGTATACTTAAAATGGAATCTCCGCCAATCCTAAAAAAGTCATCTGTGATGCCAATCTTTTCCAAACCTAACAAGGCCTTCCAGACCTTACAGATTGTTGCTTCTATTTCATTTGTGGGAGCCACATATTCAGCCAGTGAAGAACTAAGCTCAGGATCAGGTAAGGCCCGTTTATCTAATTTACCATTGGCGGTTAAAGGAAAAAATTCCAATTCAATAAATGCTCCGGGTACCATATAATCAGGCAATAATTCCGCTAATTTTTCTTTGATTGTAATTGCGTTAAGTGTAGCAATAGTGTTATCTGATACATAATAAGCAACGAGATAACTGCTAGTCCCGGCTTCGGTTTTTCTTTGTTTTGCCATTACACAAGCTGCCCTGATCCCTTTTACCTGTAGCAAAGCATGTTCTATTTCGCCCAACTCTATCCGGTAACCGCGCACCTTTACCTGCTCATCGTTCCGGCCGATGTATTCCAGATTACCATCAGGCAACCAGCGTACCAAATCGCCCGTTTTGTACAAACGGGTATAAGATTTTGCTTTATCAGCTTCAGTAGCAAAGGGATTGGCAACAAACCGTTCTGTTGTCAGGTCAGCACGGTTCAAATATCCCCGCGACAAACCTGCTCCGCCAATGTAAAGTTCTCCAACAACACCCGCAGGAACAGGTTGATTGAATTGATCCAGTACAAAAACCCTTTTACCCGGATAAGGTTTTCCGATAAGTTGCTGATTCATTTTTTCACAAATCCTGTACACAGTAGTTCCAACAGTAGCTTCGGTAGGACCATACTGGTTATACAACCTGATGTGTTGATTGGCAATAACAGCATTTACACATTGAAAAGAAATTTTTTCACCACCCATTACAATGCTTAACTCCTGCTGAACACCACTAAGATCCAGAGACTCCAGCATAGAAGGTGTTAACCTGATTGTATCAATTTTATTTTCCTGAATATACTGTTCAATGCCCTGACTCAAAAAGATATTGTTTGCAGCAATGTGTGTTGTTGCGTTTCCGACTGCACCCGATAATAAGGTCGGCAAAGAAGCATCAAAACAATAATTCAAAACAGCAAATACATTGAGGTGATCGCGTTGAATGATGTTTTTAAAACAGAGCAGGTAATACACAGCGGAATCATGTTCCACCATCACTCCTTTAGGTTTACCGCTTGTACCCGATGTATATATTACATAAGCAAGGTTGCCAGCTGTACTTTGCGGTACCAGGTTTGATTTGATAGTTGTTGTATATAGTTCTTCTGCTAAATCGATGTGAATGATTTTATCCTGGGGTAGTTTGGTTTGCGCTGCGTCACTCAACTGTCTTTGACTCAGAATAATTTCTGCCCGGGTATCCTGCAAAAGATAATCTATTCTTTCCTGCGGATAGCGGGGATCAATGGGTACATAAGCTCCACCAGCCTTTAACACGGCCAGCATCCCGAGTACCATTTCCAGACTTCTGTCGAGGCACAAGCCGATAAGCATGTCGGGTGCGAGTGCACATTTTGTTTTATGCAGGTACTGCTTCCGGATGTAATGAGCCAACTGGTTGCTCTTTTCATTGAGCTCTTTATAACTCAGTTTTTGCCCTTCATAAACCAGGGCAATGTTATCAGGAAACAAAGCTGCCTGTTCTTCAAACAATTGATGAATAGTTTTATCCTGCTGGAAAGCTTTCTCCTGATCGTTCCATTGGTAAACAAGTTGTTGGTGTTCTTCAGGGCTTAGCAAGGTTAATTCACCATGTTTTTTACCCGGATTTATTATTACCTGATGGATAATGTACTCCAGCCTTGCAAGCAGTTCCTGTGCTTTATCTTCGGTTAAATAAGCCGCATCATATTTTAATTTAATAGTGATCGAGCCGGCTTGCTCATAACCTGTGATTCCCAATGGGTAATTGCCTTTCTCGGTCACATTTCTTAAGCTGATTGCCGGGCCACTTTCGTCTTCTTCTGAAGCCGGATAATTTTCATATACAAACAAACTATGAAATATTCTTTCTCCATCTTTTTGCAATTTCGCCAGCTCGGCAAAACCATGTGTATTTAACTCAGTCAGCTTCTGTTGAATTTGTTGCAATTGCAAAAGTATGCTGTTCTCATTTTCCCACTCAATTACCAGTGGTAAGGTATTGATGTATAGTCCAACACTTTCTTCTATACCCTCAATGGGAATGTCCCTGCCTGAAACCGTTGTGCCTACAATACTTATTAAACGATTGCTGTAAACATGAAGTAATTTATGCCATGCAAACTGCAAGAGTACATTGCTTGTAATTCCTTCTTTATTTATAAATGTTTTTAACTGATTATAAAAATCACCTGTAAATTCAATACTGTTCGCTGCTGATTGTTCTACCTGCTTATAATTGCCAGGGTCAATTGGTTTGCAGAGCAAAGCGTTTATATCATTGGCACTCTCTATACCTGCCAGAGTTGTTTTCCAATACTGGTGAATTGTACTTTTATGTTTACAGATGTATTCCTGGCTTTGCAGGTAAGCCATGTCTTCTTTTATTTTTGGTATTTTATTATTGAGCAGTTCCTGGTAATAACGATGCAGGCTGGCTAATAGCACCGACTCGCTCCACCCATCTGCAATACTATGGTGTACATTTTTTAATACCGTATAACAAGTTGCTGTCTGCTTAATAATATGCAACCTGAGCAGGGTGGGTTGTGTTAAATCAAAGGCTTGTTTTCTATCTTCAACCCGGATGGCTTCTATCGCTGCATCCCGTTCCTCCTGAGTATTCAGTCCGCTGATATCGTGCACCCGGTAATTGAGCTGACCATATTTATAAATAAGCTGAACAATTTCTTCTTCCCAGTTAAAGGCTGTGCGCAAAATCGGATATTGTGTGATGCAATACTCCCAGGCCTTCACATACAAAGCAATATTTAAGGCTTCATGGTAATCAAACAATACCTGTACCCGGTAAGCATCATCTTCATTCCGGCTTAAAACATGGTAAATAAATCCTTGCTGCAAACTGTTAGCCGGGTATATCTGTATAAGCTCATTTTGATTGGACCGGGCTGCTGCTGTTAACTGATCCAATAATTGCTGGTTCATACGAACCCATTTAAAATCACCTGGAGTGTAACTAAATTCTTTATTCTCTAATTTTTCATTGCAATGCTGAATGAGGCGCTTTAAGTGCATTTCGAAACTATCGCTCAGCTGTTTTGCAAGTTGCATTCCTAACTTGCTCTGCACAGTAAAACCAAGTTGTCCATCACTCACCATTCCGTTAATGGTAAGCAGGTTGTGATCTTTGTTAGCGCTGTGTAACCCATTACCACTATCCTCTGATACGATCTGCCAATCCTGCTCCTGCTGGTCAAATTGTCCCAGGTAATTAAAACTTACAGGAGCCAGGTCATTAAATGTATAGCTGCTTGTTTCAGCAGATGCAAAAGCACCAAAGCCTATTCCTTTATTGGGAATATTCCGCAAACTCTCTTTAATAAACTGAATGCTTTCTTTGAGGGTGTTTTGCAATTCCAGCTTAACCGGGAACATTGTCGTAAACCAGCCTGTTGTGCGGCTGTGATCTATTGCTGCATCAATGTCTTCCCGTCCGTGGCCTTCAAGCGTAATACCCTGAATAGTGTTGTGATTAATTTCCTTCAAAGCATAAGCCAGGGCGGTTAACAATAAATCATTTACCTCTGTATGATAAACCCTGGAAGCTTCCTGGATCAGGGATCTGGTTAATTCTTTGTCCAATTCAAAAAACTCTTCCCCTGCTTCCTGTTGCTGAGCTGCTATCCGATAAGCCGGCATACCCTTTAATTGTTCTTGCCAATAGCTTGCTTCTTCCGGATGTTGTTCCGGGTATTTACTTACAGTTTCCACCCATTGCCTGTAACTGCTTCCTTTGGGAGCTAAGGTTTTTCCTTCATACAACAACTTAACATCCTCAGCTAAAATACGCCAGCTAACCCCATCTACGATCAGGTGATGCAGGGCAAAAAATATTCTTGCGCTACCGTCTTCATACCCGTACAGGTAAGCCACCTGAAATAAAATTCCTTGCTCCAGATCAAATACACCTTGCCATTCGGTAAGCCGTTCATGAATTTCTACTGATGTGTGTTTGCTTACATCCAGCGTCTTTAATTCAGGCAGTACGATATTCGATTGATAAACCTGTTTCCAGTTCATCTTTCCCGTCTCCGCTTCCTGTTCTTTAGTATACCTGATACGAAGCACATCATGGTAATCAACCAATTCAGCAATAGCCGTTTCTAATTTTTTTATATCCAGGCCAGGAACCTTCACTAAAAAGCTATGATTAAAATGATTGGGCTTTGTAAAGTCTCCCTGCTCCACCTGTGCAACAAACCATTGTTGAACAGGCAGTAAACCAAGCTCTCCGGTCAACATGCCCTGTTCTGTTTTAAGAACAAGTGCTGAGCTTTTTTTGCTCAGGTGTTCAGCCAGCTTTGCAATCGTTTTACATTCAAAAATATCTTTTACCTGGCAGGCAAAACCTGCCTGTCTGATACGACCCGATACCTGAATACTTAAAATGGAATCTCCACCTATGCGGAAAAAATTATCTGCACAACTCACCTTTTGCAAGCCCAGCACTGTTTTCCAGATGTTGCACAACATTGTTTCTGTTTCAGTAGTTGGCGCAACATATTCATCTGCCGGGGAATTAAAATCAGGATCGGGTAAAGCCCGTTTATCCAGTTTACCATTGCTGGTTAAAGGGAAGGTTTCCATCGCAATCAATGCTGCAGGAATCATGTATTCGGGTAAAACCTGCGTTAATTGATCATGTAGAACAGCCTGTGTTAATTTTCCCTGTTTGTTATCCGCAACATAATAAGCCACTACGTAATTTGTATTCCCGGTAGCTGTTGTTCTTTCTTTCACCAATACACAGGCCTGTTCAATTCCTTCTAACTGTGCCAATACATTTTCTATCTCGCCCAACTCTATCCTGTGACCACGGATCTTTACCTGGTCATCGTTTCTGCCTATGTATTCAATGTTGCCATCCGGTAATCGCCTCACCAAATCACCTGTTTTGTAAAGCCGTGTATACTTGTTTAATTTATCTTCTTCTGTAGCAAATGGATTCAGAACAAAACGTTCGTCCGTTAAATCGGGGCGGTTCAAATAACCCCTTGCTACACCGGCACCTCCTATGTACAATTCACCGCTAAGGCCAATGGGTACCGGGCTGAGATCTGGGTTGAGCACATAGAGTTTTTTATCCGACAGCTGTGTGCCAATGGGAGCTATAGCGTTCGTAGGGTAAATGCTTAAATTGCAGGATGTGGAATAAACAATATTTTCCGTTGGACCGTATACATGAATCAGAGTCGTGTGCGGGTACAGGTTTTTAAATTTATTGATGAGTTCCAGGTTGCAACGTTCGCCTCCAAATAAAATCTGTTGTAAAGTATTTAAACAAGCTGCCTGGTGTTGCACCAGGGAATTGAACAAGGCTGTGGTAATAAAAACAGTATCTACCTTCAATTTAATCAGTTCTGCATCCAGCCTGGTGATATCCAACAAGCAGTCTTTATCAATTAAAACCAATTGTTGGCCATTGATGAAGGTGTAAAACAAATCGAATACACTTCCATCAAAAGCATAATTGGAAACACCGGCAATGGTCTTTGTTTTTTTATGGGCAATAAAATTATTCTCTTTTGCAAAGGATATTACCTGGTGATGTTCTACCAGTACACCCTGGGCCTGCCCGTTGTTCCAGAGGTATAAATTACATAGGCCAGGTCTGTTGCTGTATTGTAGGATGGAAGATCGGATGCTTCTTCCCTGCTATACAAATCTTCCTGCAGGTCGATGCGGATAAGTTTATCCGTTGGCAATTGCACCTGATTTCCACTTGCTAAATGCTGCTGGGTAAGAATAAGTGCCGCCTGTGTATCTTCCAGCATATAATCAATTCTGCTTTGGGGATAAGCAGGGTCAATGGGTACATAAGCCGCGCCTGCTTTCAGTACAGCCAGTATCCCAATTACCATTTCCAGGCTTCTGTCGAGGTACAAAGCAATAAAGCTATCCGGTGCAAGCAGATGTTTGGTTTTTGCCTGGTATTGTTTCCGGATGTAATGTGCTAACTGATTGCTCTTTTCATTCAGCTCTTTATAACTCAGTTCCTTTCCTGCAACCACTAAGGCTATGTTATCGGGGATAAGTTGTGCCTGCTCCTGAAATAAACTTTGAATCGTTTTATCTTTAGGATAAACTTTGCTTGTAGCATTCCATGCATAAATAAGCTGCTCGTATTCCTGCGCATTAAGTAAACTGATCTTACTGTAAGGTTGATCAGGTGCCTTGGTTAACTGAGTAAGTAAATAAGTAAAATGATCAGCCAGCCTGGTTATCGTAGTCTTATTGAATAAACTTGTTGAATAACCGATCTGGCCAATAAGCTCATCCTGTCCATCATTGATATAAATGGAAAAATCAAATTTCTCTACTTCAAAGCCTGTATCAATAGAATAAGAACTCAGATAATTTTTTTCAGGTTCAGTACTGTTGTCCTGAGTTCCAAAGCCCTCCATTGTAAACATTACCTGGAATACAGGGTGTCTTGAAGAATCGCGCTCAACACCTAATGCATCAACCAGTTTTTCAAAAGGCAAATCCTGGTGCAACTGAGCCTCTACCTGTTCCTGGTGAACCTGCTGCATCAAATCTGCAAAACTTTGAGAGGCCTTGAGCAAAGTTCTGTTGGCTTGTGTATTTATAAAAAAACCGATCAGGCCTTTGGTTTGCCGGTGATGCCTGTTCGCAATAACACTCCCAACAACAATATCGTTTTGACCGGTATATTTATTCAGTAAAATATTAACAGCACTTAACATCAGGCTGTTTAATGTTACAGCATAGCGCTGAGCCAATGTGCGTAACTTTTGACTGAGCTGTTTGTTGAACGAAAAACTGTGATGTGCACCTTTATAATCTACCTGGGAAGGTCTTGCATAATCAACAGGAAATTCCAGGGTCTGGTACCCTGTTAATTTATTTTTCCAGTACTCTAATTGTTTTGTTAGTACTTCTCCACTCAGGTAAGACCTTTGCCATACCGCGTAATCCTTGTATTGTATTTCTAAAGCGGGTAAACTAAATGCTAAATCCTTGTTCACATAAGCTTCGTAATAAGCGAGCAATTCCTTTTGAAAAACTTCCATCGACCAGCCATCGCTGGCTATGTGATGCGTATTGATCAACAGCAATGTTTTTTCCATTGCCTGTTCAGTTGCTTTAAGGATATAAAATTTAACACGGATCGGGTATTCATTCTTCAAATCAAAAGGCCGGTTCATATCTTCCCGGATCATTGCCTGATGATTTTCTGTATTGTTTACTTTTATTTCTTCAATAACCAAAGGGGTATTGTGCACCACCTGTATACCACTTCCCAGTTTATCTTCAATCGTACTTCTCAACACCTCATGCCTGCTTACAACCTGTTGTATGGCGTATTTTAAAGCCTCTACATTTGTGTAAACTTCTACTTCATAAATTTCAGGAATATGATAAGCATTGGTTCCTCCCTCATACTGTTCTATAAACCATAAGCGTTCCTGTGCCGGACTTAAGGGATAATGCATTCCTGAAGAACCCCTGAATATTATTGTATGCTGAAATTTTTCTTTCGAAGTAATCTCATTCTCTTTCAATAGCAGCAGTATCAAACTTTTATTCGACCGGATAAAATCATCTGTTTCCTGGCTCTGAAATTTTTTGGGGGCAGAAAATTTTATAGCATCCTTCTCCTGCCAGATAGCACCGGCATTCAGTCTTAGCTCATTAAAGAAAGTTATTATGTCCTGTAGTTTATTCACAATCTGTATCAATAAAATTTTAATTAATTTCGGGTAGCTGTTCTAATTTATCAGAACTCCTTTTCGATGTTTTCATACTCAGCATCCTCTGTTTTCATATTTTCCAGCAAAGCGCCTATGTTTTTTAGTTTAAAGATATCGGCCACTTTTACATCGCTGTTTAAGACTATACTCATTTGATGCGACACCTGTATCGCTAAAATGGAATTGCCCCCTATACGGAAAAAGTTATCGGTGATACCCACCTGTTCCAGTCCCAGCACCTCCTGCCAGATTTTACAGGCCTCTGTTTCTGTTGCTGTAACAGGTGCAACATATCCTTCGGGCGATGTATTAAATTCAGGATCAGGTAAGGCACGTTTATCAAGTTTACCATTAATGGTTAAGGCAAATGATTCCATTGCAATCACAACTCCTGGCACCATGTATTCGGGTAATACCTGTGCTAAGCTGTGGATGATACTGCTTTGGCTTAACGTATCACTGGTATTGTCGGGTACATAATAAGCCACTATATATTTAGTAGTACCTGTTTCTGATTTTCTTTCTTTTGCTAAAACACAGCTTTGTTTAATTCCTGGGATTTGCAACAAAGCATTTTCGATCTCGCCCAATTCTATTCTGAATCCTCGTATTTTTACCTGTCCGTCATTTCTGCCAATGTACTCCAGGGTACCATCGGGCAACCAACGTACAAGGTCTCCGGTTTTATACAAGCGGGTGTAGGCTTTTGCTTTATCTGTTTCGCTTGCAAAGGGATTGGGAACAAAACGTTCAGCACTTAGTTCGGGGCGGTTCAGATAAGCTCTTGTTAAACCTGCTCCACCTATGTACAATTCTCCTGTAATACCAACCGGAACCGGGTTAAAATTATTGTCCACTACGTACACTCGTGCGTTGTCAATTGGTCGTCCGATTTTGGTATTTAAATCTCCGCGTTCATACTTATGCATCGTTGCACAAATTGTAATTTCCGTCGGGCCGTACGCATTTACCAATCTTCTGTTATCACTCCATTTGCTAATGGTTTCTGCCGGACAAGACTGGCCTCCTATAATTATTGTTTTGAGCGAAGGAAATTCCGTATAAGGCATTACACTCAACAATGAAGGCGGAATATCCGCTATATTTATCTGACGTTTCCTGATATACTCACTTAAGAGCCGGGCGTCTTTTTTTACAGTGGCTGAAACGATTGAAAGTTTAGCCCCTATGGTAAGCGCTGTAAATATCTCAGCAAGCGAAGCATCAAACACAAATGAGGCAAACTGAAGAGCCGTATCATTACCTTTCATCTCCAGATAATTAACCTGGAATTGAATAAAATTTGCAAGTCCTTTGTGTTCCACCATTACCCCTTTCGGTTTGCCTGTAGTTCCGGAAGTATAAATCACATAGGCTAAATCATCAGGTTTAACCTTCTGCTTAACTTCCTGTAAGGGAGCATCGAGCGCAGCTAACTGCACATCTATCGCAAATAAATTCCCGGTGTAAAAATCCAGGTCAAACATATAATCAGCCTGTGTGATTAATACATTCAGCGAGGTGTCGGCGATAATAAATTCTTTACGTGTCCGTGGGTAATCCGGATCAATACATACATAAGCTGCACCTGCTTTCAGTATTCCCAGCATCGCCACGATCACCATTTCCGATCTGTCGAGCAGAATACCCACCAGGTCGTTGGTTCCCGTATTATAATTTGTTTTCAGGTAATCAGCCAGTTTATTGGCCTGTTCGTTAAGTTGCCGGTAACTCAACTCCTTCTCTTCAAATTCAACAGCAATGTTATGAGGTACTTTGATTACCTGTTCTTCAAACAAATCGATTATTGTTTTGTCTTTCCGGTATTCTTTATCCGTTGCATTCCAATCGCAAACAACCTGTTTGTATTCCTGCGGACTAAGCAGGTTAAACTGACTGTATGGTTTGTCCCGAAAAGTTGTAAGCTGATCGATCAGGTTGATAAGGTGAACAATAAGTCTTTCTATTGTTTCTTTTTTAAATAAACTTGTAGCGTAACTGATCTTACCCATCAGCTCCTGCTCACTGTCGTCGATGTAAATGGAAAAATCAAGTTTCTCAACTTCATAAACATCCTCAGCAGGATAAGGTTTGAAATAACTGTTCTGTTGCTCAGTAGTTTTACTTTGTTGATCAAAATTTTCGATTGAAAACAACACCTGAAAAATTGGATGCGATGATGTTTCCTGTTCAACTCTTAATGCGTTCACTAACTTTTCAAAAGGTAAGTCCTGATGAAGCTGTCCTTCTACCTGATCCTGGTGAACCTGCTGTATTAATTCCTCAAAGTTTTGGGTTTTATTAAGCAGGGTTCTGTTTACCTGGCTATTCACAAAAAGCCCGATAAGCCCTTCTGTTTGCCGGTGATGGCGGTTGGCAATGGGGCTACCAATTACAATATCATCCTGCCCGGTGTATTTATTCAACAGGATGGTGATACTGCTTAACAATACGCTGTGCAGGGTTACACCATAACGTTGGCTTAATGCGCGCAGTTTCCCACTCATCTCTGCACTGAATGTAAAATAGTGTTGTGCCCCTTTATAATCAACCTTGTCAGGTCTTGCATAATCAGTAGGAAATTCCAAAGCCTGATAACCAGCTAATTTATTTTCCCAATAAGCTAATTGTTTGTTTAAGCGCTCGCCTGTTAAATAAGCTTTTTGCCATATCGCATAATCTTTGTATTGTATTTCCAAAGTCGGTAAGCTAAAGGCCAGGTCTTTTTTCACATAGGCTTCATAATAAGCAAACAACTCGACCTGGAATATAAAATACGACCAGCCATCACTGGCGATGTGATGTATATTGATCAATAAAAAAGTTCTGTCCGCTGCGCTTTCAGTTGTTGAGCCGATGGTATACAATTTAACCCTTATAGGATACTCTTTACTCAACTCAAATGGCCGGTTAATTTCATTTTTAATCAGGGATTCATAATCATCTGTATCAGTTAAACGAATCTCTTCCACAACCAGGGCTTCATCATGTATACGCTGGATGCCTTCCTGTTTTTCATTCTGATCAATCATACTTCTTAGTACTTCATGCCGGGATACAATTTGTTGCAAAGCATATTTAATACCTTCTTTATCTGTATGCTCATCCAGTTCATATACATTCGGTAAATGATAAGCATTGGTTCCTTCTTCATATTGTTCAATGAACCACAGGCGTTCCTGAGCAAATGAAAGTACGGTCTGCTTCGCATTTGTTTTGGATATATTCACCTGCGTTTTACCAATACTATAAGCAAGTATTTCAGCTATGGTTTTGTATTTAAATACATCCGCAACTTTTACATCGCAAGCCAATGCTTTACTCATGCGGTGCGATGCCTGTATCGCCAAAATAGAGTTCCCTCCTGTTCTGAAAAAATCATTGGTCATACCAATACGTTCTACGCCAAGTAATGTTTGCCAGATGTTACAGGCCTCTTTTTCCAATTCGGTAACAGGTGCAATGTATTCTTCTTCCGATGCGCTAAAATCAGGGTCAGGTAAAGCCCGCTTGTCCAGTTTACCATTGATGGTTAATGGAAATGCTTCCATTGCTGTGAACGCAGCAGGAATCAGATACTCGGGTAAGCTCTGTGATAACAATTGCTGAATAGCCGTTGTGCTAAGGTTTTCATCGATTTTATTCAATACATAATAAGCCACTAAACATTTGGAATTACCGGCATCTGTTTGCCTTTCCTTTGCCAATACACAAGCCTGTTTAATTCCTTTAAGCTGAGTTAAGGCATGTTCGATCTCTGCTAATTCTATCCGGTAGCCGCGTATTTTTACCTGGTCATCGTTTCTGCCGAGGTATTCCAGGTTACCATTCGGCAACCAGCGCACCAGGTCTCCTGTTTTATATAAACGGGTATAAGCCTTCATTTTATCAGCTTCGGTAGCAAAGGGATTGGGAATAAAGCGTTCAGCTGTTAAGTCAGGGCTATTTAAATAAGCCCGGGATAATCCGGCCCCACCTATATACAATTCACCGATTACACCAATGGGCACAGGCTGCCTGTTGTTATCGAGAACATAGTGTTGAAAATTGTTAACCGGAATGCCTAAAGGGATACTGTTGTCGGGCAGGTCTTTGTATTGTATTTTATAAAATGTGGTCACATCACAGCATTCCGATGGACCATAAGTGTTCACAAAATAACCCTGCGGCATTTTACTTTTTATGATTTGCAGAAGTTTGTCCGGAATGGGCTCTCCTCCCAGAAATATATAATCAAAAGCATATTCATCTTTCTGATTATAAATTTCATTTAACACAGGTGCAAATGCACTTGGGGCACAGTTGATCCGTTTAATATTATTGCTGATAACAAGACCTGCAATATGAGCAGGGTCATATAAACCGCTCTTTGGAATATATATAACAGCTCCCTTTATTAAAGGTGAGAAGTAATTTTTTTGGGTAAGGTCGAAACAGATTTCAGAACAAATGATATAACTATCAGCGGCAGTTAATTTAAATTCCTCTGAATACCACTTGTTCAGGTTAACAAAAGAATGGTGTTCAATTAAAGAGGCTTTCGGTTTTCCTGTTGTACCTGAGGTGTAAATTACATAAGCAATATCCTTGGCTTTATTATACTTCGGTAAATTGCTTGCGTTTGTTTCTTTGTAAAGCTCTTCCGTTAAACCAATGTAAATAAGTTTATCCTGCGGTAATTTGGTGTGGTTGTTATCGCAGAGGCACCTTTGACTGAGGATAAGTTCTGCTACTGTATCTGCAACAATATAATCGATCCTTTCCTGCGGATAACTTGGATCAACAGGCAGATAAGCAGCCCCGGCTTTTAAAACAGCCAACATCCCTATCACCAGTTCTATGCTCCTGTCGAGGCATAAAATAATAATTGTATCCGGTGCAAGTTCTTGTTTTGTTTTTTGCTCATATTCTGTTCTGATGTGACGTGCCAGCTGATTACTTTTCTCATTGAGTTCCTTGTAACTTAATTGTTGTCCTTCATAAACAACAGCAATGTTATCAGGTGTTTGCTCTGCCTGTTCCTGAAACAATTCATAAATCGTTTTGTCTTTCGGATAATCAGCATCTGTTTCATTCCATTTGTAAATTATTTTTTTATACTCTTCAGCATGAAGCAAAGTGATTGAACTATATGGGCGATCCGGTGCTTCTGTTAGTTGTTTCAATAAATGAGTATAGTTATCAACCAATCTCGTTATGGTATCCGGATGAAATAAACTTGTGGCGTAACTGATTTGTCCGCAAAGTTCTTCCTGGCTATCATCAATAACAATGGATAAATCGAAGTCGGTTATATCTGCACTCTTTCCTGAATAAAAAGGTTGAAGGTAATTTTTTTCCTGTGCAGGAGTTTTGCTTCTCATACCAAAGCTCTGCACTTCGAACCTTACCTGAAAGAGGTTATTTCTGGAACTATCCCGTTCCACGCCAAGCGCATCAATTAAGGCCTCAATGGGCAAATCCTGGTGCAGCTGGGCTTCTGTCTGCTCGTAATGAACCTGTTGAATTAAACCTGCGAAACTTTGCGAACTGTTGAGCAGTGTACGGTGTACCTGTGTATTGGCAAAGAAGCCGATTAGTTCTTCTGTTTGCCGGTGATGCCTGTTCGCAATCAAACTACCGGTTACAATATCTTCCTGGCCCGTATATTTACTTAACAGGATATTGATGCTGCTTAACATCACGCCCTGTAAAGTTACTCCGTATCGTTGTGCCAGATTTCTTAATTGCCGGCTTGTCTCTTTGTTGATGGTAAACTCCAGGTTTGACCCTCTGTGATCAATTTTATTCGGCCTTGGGTAATCTGTTGGTAATGCAAGCGTCTGGTATCCCTGTAATTTATTTTTCCAGTAACTTAATTGTTTGCTGAAGGTTTCACCTGTTAAATAAGATCGTTGCCATACTGCATAATCCTTGTATTGAATTTCTAAAGCGGGCAAACTAAAGCTTGTATCCTTGTTAAGGTAAGCTTCATAATAAGCCAGCAATTCTTTTTGAAATATTCCCATCGACCAGCCATCACGGGCTATGTGATGAATGTTGATCAATAAAATAATTTTATCCGCTTCTTGTTCATAAGCAGCCTGAATTGTATACAAGTTAATTCTGACCGGGTATTCTTTACTTAAATCAAAAGGACGGTTAAAATCTTCTTTCATCAACAATTCACATTCCTGCTGATCTTTTACGTTTGTTTCTTTAATAATAAGAGCTTGCCCGTGCACTACCTGAATACCATACCCTTGTTTTTCGCCCTGTTCAATCGTGCTTCTTAAGACTTCGTGCCTGGTTACAATTTGTTGAAGTGCGTATTTTATGCCTTTAACATCTGTATCAGCAGCCAGTTCAAAAACTTCCCGCATGTGAAACATAGTAGTTCCCTCTTCATATTGCTCAATAAACCACAAACGTTCCTGGGCATAACTTAATGGATAAGTGCTTAAGCTGTTGTCCCTGAATATCGTTATACGTTTAAATTCCTCTTCAGAGAAAATTTTATTTTCAGTGAGCAGGGAGATCAATTGACTTTTATTTTTCACAATAAAATCGCTGATCGCCTGACTCTGATGTTTTTTCAGAACAGATAAATTAATTGCGCCGTTCTCCACCCAGATCGCCCCTTCATTCTGTCTTAACTCATTTAAAAAAGTATTCATGTTTTTAATTTTGTTCGTGTATTTTAATTTATAAGTATGAATTAGCAATTCATAATTGCAGCTGATTTTAAAAAACCAATTTTACCTTTTCTTCTACAACTTCTTTAGCCCTGATGCTGGATAATAAAGCGTTAATGCTTTTATATTTAAATACATCAGCAACTTTCACATCGGTTCCCAATAACCTGCTCATACGATGAGAGACCTGGATAGCCAATAAGGAGTTACCGCCAATCCTGAAAAAATCATCGCTGATACCAACCCTGTCCAATTCAATCTCTTCCTGCCAGATCTCACATAAGTCTTTTTCAATTTCAGTTATCGGAGCTATATATTCCTCAGACAAAGAGTTAAAATCCGGTTCAGGTAAGGCTTGTTTATCTAATTTACCATTGATGGTTAAGGGGAAGGCATCCATCACCACAAAGGCTGCAGGCAGCATGTATTCGGGCAGTGCTTTAGACAATTTTTCCAATATACTGGTTTGGTCAAATGGCTTAGCCGTATCATCCAATACATAATAAGCCACTAAGTATTTAGTGATGCCAGCCTGTGTTTTTCTTTCTTTAGTTAACACACAACTTTGTTTAATGCCTGGTACCTGTGACAAAGCCGTTTCTATCTCGCCCAACTCTATCCTGTACCCCCGTATCTTCACCTGGTCATCGTTTCTACCCAAATACTCAATGTTTCCATCGGGCATCCATCTTACTAAATCCCCTGTCTTGTACAAACGGGTGTAGCCTTTGGTTTTATCAGCTTCGGTGGCAAATGGATGGGGGACAAAACGTTCGGCAGTTAAATCCGAACGGTTCAGGTAACCACGCGCTAAGCCGGCTCCGCCTAAATACAATTCTCCAATAACACCAACTGGAACAGGCTTGCGG
>JAHEYF010000165.1 GCA_023251755.1 Bacteroidota bacterium | reverse complement strand
ATTAGACTTGGATATGATTTGTACCGATGTGCTGCCAGATTTATTGTGCTTTTTTCGAATAAACATCCTCAAAAATAGCAACGGGACACCCAAATTCAAAACACTTTTCAATAAAATCAATGCCCACAGAGGATGTTTTTGAAAAGTGCGGAAAACAGGAGAAGATGATTTTACTAATCATGGCTTTGTGTATTTTAATGCAAATATAAGCGAGTTCAGGTGATTTTTAACCGGCAGGGGCTGAATTAGATGAAATAAACAAAAAAATTGTTCAGTCGTCCTTTTTTTTGAGCAGGACGAGGTTTCCAACTGCGCAGGAATAACAATGTTTAAATCCACAATATGTATTGTACAACTGAATGAGGGCCTGCGATTCAAAAGCGGTTTGAATACGCAGTCCTAGGGAAGTAAATTTTTGAACCACTGTGTTTTTTTCGGCACCTGTTTCTGCTAAAAACTTCAGGGCCTTATCACAATACTGCTGTTCGGCCTTTTCTTTTCCGTATAAAAATAAAAAGGGCGCCAGCGTATTTATAATGATATTGTCAATGGACTGTTTTCCAAGCCTCTTTACCACTTTATCCGATGCTTTACCAGGGATATAATGCTGTTGCCAATACTCCGAAGCCGATACACTTAAAAAATCATGGACCTCTTTTTTATCCTTGCACTCAATTAATGTTGAAAATAAGGGGGCTTGTTTTTGAAGCAGGGCCGAAAACTGCGACAAACGGATGGTGGGGAAATTAACCGGCCTTAAACGCAGAAATTTCCACAATTGAACGCGGATGGGTTGCAAAGAATGCTTGTGTTTTAAAAAAGTATATTCGTTTTGTAAATCGCAGAGGTATTTATCTTTATAGCCCTTTTCCAATAAACCCGACTGACCCAATAACAGGGCATCCATACTAACAGGGTTGTTGGCGTACTTGCTGAGTACAGCCAAAGGCAGGCTGTTGGCCAATTGAGAAAACGCATCCGTATTTATTTTAAAACCAAAATTAGCGGCGAGGTGTTTGTAAAACGTTTCTTCCCAATTGTTGTTTGTTGCCGAAAGGGTTTGTTTTATCCGGCTTGTTTTGTTTTCTAATCTTTCCACAACAAGGCGTTCGAGCCATAAAGAAAAAACAACGGAGGGAGTTTCAGTAATTTGTCTGCCACAGGCAATTGTTGCTGTACTTTCGCTCAGGCTCTGATAATTCCTCAGCAGATGCGGCAGTATCCTGTATTTCAATTCCACTGCGGGGATCTTAACACCCAGTTCGTTTTTTATTTCCACATCGGCATCCAATACCACGTGCAATATTACATTGTTGTAATTTTTGTCTGTCTGATGTCTGTGTTTTTCCCAGTCGCTGGCTTTTATATGTATTTCTATATTTCCGGCCCAGAGGGTTGATCCAATCCGCACCTGTGCATTTAAAAAATCGGGGCCGGCGTGCGAATTGTGTTCCCCGCTTTTTACAATTTCAACCGGTTCTCCATCGCAGCTTGTTAATCCAATGGGATCAATTAATTTATATTTCCAAACGTATTGCAGAAATTTTTCATTCATGGCAATTGTTTTTAGTAGGATCAAAATTAAGGGATTCGGGATGAACAAATGAATTTTTTTTCAAAAAAATAAGGTTAAAAGCAAATAAAATAGTAACCTTGCATGACCTTTTTCAACCAGTATTATGAAGATGAATTTTAACAGACATATTTTCGCATTGTGCTTTGGGGTGCTTGTTTTGTCCTCCTGCCAAAACAACCAGTCCAATGCTTTAACCAACAACACTGCTGCCGCAACGGAAGACAGCTCGAATGTATCGCTGGCTAAATTTCAATACCTCACCGATCAGTTTGCCGATGCCCGTATTTTACGGTACCGCGTGCCGGGCTTTGAAGAACTCACAGCCAGGCAAAAAGAATTGTTGTATTACCTCTACGAAGCAGCCCTTTGTGGGCGCGATATGGGTTGGGACCAGAACTACAAATACAACCTCACTATCCGTAAAACCCTCGAAACAATAGCGGCCAGCTATAAAGGGGATAAAAAGTCGGACGATTACCAAAAATTTTTAGTGTACACCAAACTAATATGGTTCAACAACGGTATTCACCACCATTACAACAGTACCAAAATTTTACCCACATTTAAACCTGCCTATTTTTCGCAATTGGTCATGGAATCCAATGTTGCTGCTTTCCCTTACCGGAAAGGAGAAAATACGGACGCCTTTATTGCCCGCATTACCCCGCTTATTTTCGACTCCACCATTGCTGATAAAAAAGTGTGCCTTGATCCTTCTAAAGATTTAATTACTTCTTCCTCCGTTAATTTTTACGAAGGTGTGAACCAAAAAGAAGTACAGGAATTTTATAGCAAACAGGTCGATAAATCTGATAAGACACCTGTGATGCTTGGTTTAAACAGCAAGGTGGTAAAAGAGAACGGGAAATTGGCAGAAAAAAAATGGAAGGTAGGAGGTATGTATACCCAGGCTATTGAGAAAATAGTTTATTGGTTAGAAAAAGCCGTTGCCCTTGCCGAAAATGAAAAACAAAAAGAGGCCCTTGTTAAATTAATTCAATTTTACAAAAGCGGTGATTTAAAAGATTTTGACGAATACAGCATTGCCTGGGTAAAAGATAGTGAATCGAGTATTGACCTTGTAAATGGGTTTATTGAAGTGTATGGCGATCCATTGGGCTACAAGGGGTCTTTTGAAGCAGCCGTTTCAATTAAGGATATAGAAGTTTCAAAACGAATTAAAGCCATTGGCGATCAGGCCCAGTGGTTTGAAGACCATTCGTCAATACTGCCTCAGCACAAAAAGAAAAAGGTAACCGGTATAGAAGCCAAGGTAATTAATGTGGTGGTGGAATGTGGCGACGCTGCACCTGCAACCCCTATTGGCATTAATCTCCCCAACAATGAATGGATACGGGAAGTACACGGTTCCAAATCGGTGAACCTCGGCAATATTATGGATGCCTACAACCTGGCTGCCGGAGGAAATGTGGTGGATGAATTTTATTTTGGTGACGAGGTGAAAAAACGGGTGAAAGACCTGGCTCCATACGCAGATAAATTGCACACCGATATGCACGAGGTGATTGGCCATGCTTCAGGACAAATTAACCCTGGTGTGGGCCAACCAAATGCAACCCTTAAAAATTACGCTTCAACATTGGAAGAGGCGCGTGCCGACCTGGTTGCACTCTATTACCTGTTAGATCCTAAATTAATTGACATTGGGGTAATGAAATCCTTAGACTATGGAAAAGCATCTTATGATGAATACATTACCAAAGGCCTTCTTGTTCAATTATCGCGTTTAAAATTAGGAGGCAACCTCGAAGAAGCCCACATGCGCAACAGGCATTTGATTGCGGCCTGGGTGCTTGAAAAAGGGAAGGCTGAAAATATAGTAGAAAAGAAAAACAAGGATGGAAAAACTTTTTTTGTTGTAAACGATTACGATAAATTGCGCAAACTTTTTGGTGATTTATTGCGCGAGATACAACGCATTAAATCGGAAGGCGATTACAAAGCCGGACGTGATTTAGTGGAAAATTATGGGGTAAAGGTGGATCTGGCTTTGCACAAAGAAGTACTGGAACGTTACAATAAACTCAACATTGCCCCTTATGCAGGTTTTATACAACCTAAATTGGTACCTGTTATGCAGGGCAATAAAATTGTAGATGTTAAATTAGAATACCCGGCTGATTTTATTGAACAGATGCTGGAGTACGGAAAAAATTATGGCTTACTCCCTGTAGAGAATTAAGTGTAATAAAACAAAAGCGAAATCCTTAGCAGGGCCTTACCGTTTATTACTTAGTACTTAACATGAGCAATGAACAGGATATAGGAAGGGGTTTCAGTAGATTATCCACCTCTTATATAATGCTCAGCAAGCTCGTTTTCGGTAACGCTTTACTCGATTCCCAGTTTTATTTTTTGAAGCAGCTAAAAGGCAGGAACCGTATATTGCTTGCGGGCATTGGCACGGGCCACTTACTAAAGGAAATAATAAAACAGGATATTGCCAGCGAAATTGTGTGTGTGGATATTTCGGAAGGCATGCTGGAACAAACACAAAAATTAAATTCTTCTTGTGCTTTTCAAAAGAGTATAAGCCTGCAATACATATGTTCTCCGATTCAGGGCTTTGTTGATGAAAAAAAATTCGACCTGATCTTCTTTCCTTACCTTCTCGATTGTATTTCCGCTAAAGATATCATAACAATATTGGCGCGGACCAAAAGACAATTGAATCCGTCTGGAAAAATTATTTTCACAGATTTTTATATTCCCCAACAACCCTTCCTGGTAAAAATATATGCCCGTTTGCTGGTAAAAATACTGCTCTTGTTCTTTAATGCAATATGTAAAATAGGTGTGAAAAAGTTGCCTGATTTTGATTCGCTGTTTTCAGCCCAGGGTTTTCAGCTTGTAGCTGAAAAAAAATTTTATAGAGGGATACTTGTTACACAAATGTATGCGCTGCAATAATCAGCAGGCTTTGCAACAACATGGTACCTTCCATAAATACAGAATAAAAATAATCGTTGCGCCTTTCGTTGCTTTTGAGTATGCCAATAATGGCCGGAATAAGAGATAAACCAAGCGCAAGGGTGTAATAAGTGTTGATGGGCGAAAAAAAGATTCTTTGCACAATTCCCAATACCACAAACAGGGACAAAGCGAGCAGGGCCATTATTTTTGATGTTTTTATCCCATAAATTACCGGAAGGGTTTTTGTTCCTTTTACCTCGTCGTACTGCTTGTCGCGAATATCGAATGGAATGGTAATGGCAAAAATAAAAAGCATCCTTCGTACAAAAACAAAAACAACATCGCTTCGTTTTAATGCATTGATATTGGAATAAGCCAGTACAGGAAGCAATACAGTGGTAAGCCCCAATACAAGTGAGATGAGAATTATTTTAATTCCCGGAATATCCCGAAAGCGGATCAGTTTTCCACGGTAAGGAATAAAAGGAACCGTATATCCAAAGGAGATAAAGGCTATGGGAAGCAAATAAAGCACAATGCTAAGTGGCACAAAAAACACCAAACAAATACTTACTGCAATTGCCGAGGCAATCAGTACAAAATAAAACGCCGCTTTGTTGTTGCGCAACCATACATGCCGTTGTGCTTCAATTTCCTTTGCCGATCGCGCACCTGAATTATAAACCCGGTGAAAACAATATAAAAAAAGTGTGGAAGAAAACAGGAAGAAAGGGTATTTGTAATCGCCTATGGTGTCGGTTAAAATAAGGGATGTTTCAAACACCAGGCCCGTAACACATATTGCAAGATAAATATGTGTAAAGATGAAAGCGTCTGCTGTTTTTTTAAAATATGTTTTGATAAGCATGAAATGTTGAATTATTACAGCTATCTAAATCCAATCCTTATCATGAGCAAAGATCTAATCGCAACCGGAATTCCTCTTTGAACTCTAAACTCTAAACTTTGAACTATTAAATACTTCTTCCGCATTTTTAGTCGTAATTGTTGCCACTTCTTCAATAGAGCAATTTTTTAACTCGGCAATTTTTTTTGCCACATTAAATAAATAAGCCGATTCATTTCTTTTTCCCCGGTGTGGAGCAGGCGCTAAATAAGGAGAGTCGGTTTCGAGTACAATATTATTTAAATCCAATTGTTCAACTATTTTATCCAGGCCGGCATTTTTAAAGGTGACCACCCCGCCAATCCCCAGTTTAAATCCACCCAGGTCCAATACTTTATGTGCCTGTTCAAGCGTTCCTGAAAAGCAATGAAATATGCCCCTTGCTTTTCCTATGTAGTTGATGAGAATATCAAAAATTTCATCAAAGGCTTCGCGGCAATGAATTACAATGGGTAAATTAAACTGCAGCGAAAGCTTAATCTGTTTTTTGAAGGCAAATTTTTGTTCTTCAAGCAATGTTTTATCCCAGTATAAATCTATTCCTATCTCTCCAATGGCAACAAATTTCCGGGTATTCAGCCAGTGCTCTACTATTTCTAATTCTTCTTTGTAATTTTCTTTTACCGAACAGGGGTGTAGGCCCATCATAGCCATGCAGTTATCGGGAAACAGTTGTTCCAGTTCAAACATACGTGGAATAGAAGCACTGTCAACATTGGGGAGGTAAAATTTCTGCACTCCGAGTTTCAGAGCAGCTTCAATCACTTGTTTTCTATCTGTATCAAACTCCTCGGCGTACAAATGGGTATGGGTATCGGTAAGTAACATGGTGCAAAAATAGCTTAAAAATACGTACTTTTGGACTGTGAAAATCCTTGTTGTTCGTTTCTCTTCCATTGGTGATGTTGTGTTAACAACACCCGTTATCCGTTGCCTCAAACAACAAGTCCCAGGGCTTGAATTGCATTACCTCACCAAACAACAATTTCAATTTATAGTACAGCAAAACCCTTATACCGACAAGGTCTTTGCCGTTCAAAAAAACATAAAAGAAGTGTTGCCCGCCTTAAAAAAAGAAAAGTACGATTACATCATCGACCTGCATCACAACCTGCGGACCATGCAGTTAAAATTAGCACTGGGTGTAAAAACATTCAGCTTTAATAAATTAAATTACCAAAAGTGGTTAAAGGTAAACCTTAAGGTGGACAAGCTTCCGCGGGTGCATATTGTAGACCGTTATTTTGAAACGGTAAAAGTACTGGCTGTGAAAAACGACGGCAAAGGACTTGATTATTTTTTTCCGCAGAAGGATGAAGTGAATGTAAATGAGCTTAAGCCTTTATTGACCAAAGGTTTTTATGCCCTGGTTGCAGGGGGGTCATACTATACCAAACAAATCCCGTTGAGTAAATTAAAAGAGATTTGCGCATTAAGCGACAAGCCGCTTGTAGTATTAGGTGGAAAAGAAGATGCGGCAACAGCGGCTCAGTTAGAGAAAGAATTTCCTGCCAAAGTCATAAATGCCTGCGGAAAATACACATTGAATCAATCGGCATCACTGATTAAACAAGCGGAGAAGGTAATTACCTCCGACACCGGCTTAATGCACATTGCCGCAGCCTTTAAAAAAGATGTTGTTTCCCTGTGGGGCAATACGGTTCCTGAGTTTGGAATGTATGCTTATTTGCCGGGTGCAAAGAGTAAACAGCTTGAAGTGCACAAGCTTCAATGCAGGCCCTGTTCCAAGCTGGGTTATAAAAAATGCCCAAAGGGACATTTTAAATGTATGAATGAAATAAACATAAAAGAAGTGTTTAATAATTAAATAAGCTGCTTATGTTTCATCAGCAGCTTATTTTAAATTATTGAAAATGTAAATATTGGCTCGCTTGGGAGCCACACACGTTTAGTTTTAATGGGCAGAAACAATACGGATCCAGCGGAGCATTACTGTTCAAAACCTTTCAACAGTTCGTCCCTCCGGGGCTTTTAAAAACACCTTTTACTCGCTCCGATAGGAGCGTACTGTTTGTAGAAAAGTCGATTTATATAGAATTAAACTCCGTAGGAGTGACCTGTGTATAAGTGTTTTTATTGTTTCGAACAGTGGTGCCCCAGCGGAGACGAACAATTTTGATTTTACACCTGATTTTCTAAGAATGTTTTGTCCCTAACGGGACAAGGCATGGAAACAAATTGATTCAACTCATTCCTATACGGAATCAATTCGGGTCATTTTCTTATCACAAATAGCTAAACAAATTTAAAAAGGAACAAGCACCAGGTGACCGGGTAATTCCATTTTCCCTCGCTCAAAAAAATTAATTCCACTTTAATTTTTTATTTCCGTGGGTTTAATCGAAATTTTTATATTTTTGCTAATATCAGATCTAAAACCATTTAGGTGAATTTTAAAAAGAGGAAATGAAAATTATTTCTGCAGGGAAAATAAATTTTGTGATATTATTTGTTCTGTTATCCTG
>JAHEYF010000049.1 GCA_023251755.1 Bacteroidota bacterium | reverse complement strand
CAGCTATAAACCCGATTTCAGGCAAAGTATTGCCGACAGCTGGCCCAGAAGCATGAACGATGAAAGAGCAAAAAAAGACTGGAATTGGAGCCCTGAATTTGATTTAAAGGCTATGACAGATGATATGTTGTTGAATTTAAGCGAATTAAAAAAATAATTTTCTGTAACTAATCCCAAAACCCCTCCGTATAAGGTGTGTAATGCATACGGTATTTTATAAGAAGATACCGTAATTTTTTAAATCATATCTTTGCAAAAAAAATTAAAATACACGGTGATGAGGAACTTTTACTTGATTCTGGTTTTGGTTATGGAGAGTTATGCTTATGCACAATCTCAGACTTTTGAACTGGATCCGGCAAATAACAAGGACACGATTAATGTGATAGATTTAACCGGAAAAAAACAAGGGCGGTGGATTATCTGGGGGAAAACAAAACAAAATACCTGCTACAAGCCCGAAGCAAAAGTGGAAGAGGGGGCCTACCAGGAAAACAGGAAAAACGGAATATGGAAAGAATATTACTGCAACAGTAATATGAAAAATAAAATCACCTTTCAAAATGGCCGCCCCGATGGATACGCCATCATGTACCACGAAAACGGAAAGGTTTCGGAAGAAGGGACCTGGAAAGTGAATAAATGGGTAGGCAATTACAAGTTATACTACGACAACGGACAAGTTCAGCAGGAGTTTACCTTTAACCCCTCCGGTAAACGCGAAGGCACTCAAAAATATTATTACGAAAACGGCCATGTGATGATTGAAGGAAACTGGCAATCGGGCAAGGAAGCCGGCGTAATAAAAGAATACCACGAAAACGGCGATGTAAAAGCTGAAAGAGCATACAACAACGGCGAAGTTGATGTGGCTTCTATTAAGACTTTCGAGCCAAAGAAACCAATGCCCAAGCCAGAAGAAATTGCAGACAAAAGCAAAAAAGTGCTGGTAAAAAAAGAAGAAACCCTGCAGGATACCAAACAAAAAGCCCCTACAGTGCTGAACGGGTATTATGTACTTTACAACAGAAACAAACAAAAAACAAAGGACGGCACTTTTAAAGACAACCGTTTAATGGAAGGTAAAAACTTCATTTACAACGAAAACGGAATTTTAACCCGCATTGAAGTCTACAAAGACGGAGCGTATGTGGGAGATTCGCAAATTGAAAATTAGTATTTTACACTTAATTACAGGAGACAGCCCCACAGGCTGTCTTTTTTATTTATGTAAAAATGTGTTTCTTTGATTGAGATTTGAGACGATATGGAAAACCACTTATTTATTTACAACACACTTAGCCGGAAAAAAGAAGCATTTAAGCCCCTGAACCCGCCTTTTGTGGGCTTATACGTTTGCGGCCCCACACTATACAGCGATGTACACATAGGCAATTGCCGCACCTTCACCTCTTTCGATATTATCTACCGTTATCTGCTGCACCTGGGTTACAAAGTGCGTTACGTTCGCAATATTACCGATGTAGGCCATCTGGAAGATGAAGTGGCCGGTGTAGGCGAAGACCGCATTGGCAAACAGGCCCGTCTGAAAAAATTAGAACCCATGGAGATTGTGCAGCGTTACGCTTTCGGTTTCCGGGAGGTGATGAGCCTGCTTAATTTATTACCACCCAGCATTGAACCAACAGCCTCCGGCCATATCCCGGAGCAGATTGAAATGACCCAAAAAATTATTGAACAGGGTTTTGCTTATGTGAAGGAAGGAAATGTATACTTTGATGTGGAAAAATTTGCCAAAGCCAATAACTACGGAATTCTCTCGGGTCGTGCTTTAGACGATCAGTTGAACAATACCCGCGAACTCGAAGGACAGGAAGAGAAAAAAGGAAGATTGGATTTTGCCCTCTGGAAAAAAGCCAAACCCGAACACCTCATGCGCTGGAATTCGCCCTGGGGAGAAGGCTTTCCGGGCTGGCACATCGAATGCTCAGCCATGAGCCAGAAATACCTCGGAGAAACCTTTGATATACACGGTGGTGGCATGGACCTTATTCCCACCCACCACACCAACGAAATTGCACAAAGCATGGGCTGTTGCGGTGCTGCACCGGTGCGTTACTGGGTGCACACCAATATGCTGACTTTAAACGGGCAAAAAATGTCCCGTTCCCTCGGTAATGTGTTTTTACCGGTTGAACTTTTTACCGGGATGAAACTGGCC
Organism: Bacteroidota bacterium; assembly: GCA_023251755.1. Classification (GTDB taxonomy): domain Bacteria; phylum Bacteroidota; class Bacteroidia; order B-17B0; family Aurantibacillaceae; genus JAHEYF01. The sequence goes on along the minus strand of JAHEYF010000049.1, from coordinate 30,217 downwards.
GCTGATTCTCCGAGTGCTACTCCTTCGCAGGCAAAATTAGACGGAAAACATCCGCTCTTTGAAAAAGCCTACAACCCAATGGTAGTACGCTTCTTTATGATGCAAACACATTATGCCAGCACCCTCGATTTTTCGAATGAGGCCCTGCAGGCTGCAGAAAAAGGATTTTTCCGTTTGATGGAAAGCTATAAAACACTTGAAAAACTACAGGCATCAGCTACTTCTTCAGCCAACATCAAAAAAATTGAAGAAGATTGTTATGCAGCCATGAACGATGATTTTAATACCTCCATATTACTGGCCCATTTGTTTGAATGTGCCCGCATCATCAACTCTGCCAACGATAAAAAAGAAGCCCTCACGCAGACGGATATAGAACTGCTGAAAAAGATATACCGGCATTTTATTATTGATGTATTAGGCCTGAAACGCGAAGAAGAAAGTGGTAAAAGTGCAGGGGCGTTGAACAGTGTAATGCATTTGCTGCTCGACATACGCAACAAGGCCAAGGAAAACAAGGACTATGCGACTTCCGACCAGATACGCGATCATTTGGCAAAAAGTGGTATACAGGTAAAAGACAGCAAAGAAGGGGCCAGCTGGAGTATTAATTAATTTTATGAAAGACATTTAAGTGAAGAAATTTTTTTCCATCCACAAAAGCCTCTGCTTTTTTCCCACCCTGTTAGTTCTCGGAGCCTGTAGCCATCCTACCGAAAAAACGGATGATACAAAAAACGCTACAAGTGCTGAGGTAAAAACCAAAGCCCATATTAATGCCCCCGATTTTAATGCGGATAGCGCATACGCTTTTGTAAAGGCACAGGCCGATATGGGCCCGCGTACCCCCGGTAGTAAAGCCCACGATGCCTGTGTGACTTTTATGCAACAAAAACTAAAAGCTTATGGAGCTGAAGTTATTATTCAGAAAGGAACGGTTACTACTTTCGATCAAAAAAAATGGGGACTGAAAAATATTATCGCTTCTTTTAACCCTGCGGCAGTTTCACGTATATTGCTTTGCGCCCATTGGGATTCCAGGCCCTTTTGCGACCGCGACTCCGTTGAAACCAATAAGAAAAAACCCTGCCCGGGTGTAAACGACGGAGCAAGTGGTGTAGGCGTTTTATTGGAAGTAGCACGGCAACTGGCGCAAAAGCAATGCACGGTTGGTATCGACATCGTTTTGTTTGACCTGGAAGACTATGGGCAAGGCGAGGACAATACTTTTCCACACATGGAAAACAGCTGGTGCTTAGGCTCACAGTATTGGGCGCAAAACCCGCACAAGCCGGGTTATTTTGCTAAATATGGTGTGTTGTTAGACATGGTAGGGGCAGCCGGAGCCACCTTTCCCAAAGAAGGGCAATCTGTATTTTTTGCATCGGGTGTAGTTAACAAAGTATGGAACACAGCCGCAGGTTTAAATTACGGGAATTACTTTATTCATGAACAGAAAGGCGAGACAACGGATGACCATGTTTACATCAATCGTTTAGCCAATATTCCCTGCATCGATATTCTTGGATTTGATGTGCAGCGAAGTGATTTTTTTCCTCACCATCACAGGGCCGGCGATACGATGGATAATATAGACAAAGCCACCCTGAAGGCTGTCGGGCAAACCCTGCTGGAATTGGTGTACAACGAAGACTGATGTACCTTATTGCTGGTGTTTAATTTCTTTTACTTTCTTACGGTTGGCTTTAAGATCGTCCGCATTGTAACCCATGTCCGACAATATTGCGCGAATTTCATTCGGGCTGATTTTTTTCACATTGCACACCACATACACTTCATGTGTAACATAATCGCATTGTACTTTGCGAATGCCTTTTACATGCGATAATTTATTTTCAATGTTTTGTTTACAAAATACACATTCGGCAGTGGTTTTAATGGTGAGTTCTGTCTTGCGGGGATGCTGTGCACGCAGGTGTTGTGCCATAAGAAAAACAGAAAGAAATAAAATAAACGTTGTTATTTGGGGGCGTTTCATATTTATTTTTTTATACCACAAAATACAAATTTTTTTCAATAAAACCAAGGGCTTTAGCCGATTTGCACCTTTGTATCGTTCAGTGGCAGGTGCAAGTATTCAACTTTAGCACCTTTGTGGTGCCAATTTATCATTCTTTGAATTTGTAGCTTTGAATTTTGAACTTAATCCTACCTTCGTCCAGCATCTATGAAAAATATTACCCGACATCACCTGCTGCTTCAATTATTAGTGTTTATCTGGGGCTGGACACCCATACTCGGTAAACTCATCACCGTGCAGGCCCTGCAATTGGTGTGGTTCCGCATTTTAATTGCTATTGTAAGCATTGCCATTTATTTATTTGTTGGCAAGCACCGTTACAAAACCAACAAAAAAGAATTGCTCCGCCTTACTGCGGTTGGTGCCATTATTGCTTTGCACTGGGTAGCCTTTTACCACGCCATCAAAATATCCAATGTAGCCATCGGATTGGCAGCTTTCTCCATGGGAACTTTGTTTACTTCCATACTTGAACCCATTTTTTACAAGCGCCGGGTGGTTTGGTACGAGTTGTTATTTGGCCTCATCATCATTGCCGCCATCACCACCATTTTTAAAGTCGAAATGCGCTATGCCACCGGCATTTGTTTTGGTATACTCGGGGCCTTTACTTCTTCTTTGTTTACCGTATTAAACGGTGTATTGGTACGGAACATCGAACCACAAATTATTTCGTTTTACGAATTAAGCGGAGGCTTTGTGTTGCTGAGTATTTATTTGTTGTTAACGGGCGAATTCGACCAGGCTTTTTTTACCATTTCTACCAACGATTATATTTGGTTACTGGTATTGGGAACCGTGGCTACCGCCTTTCCATTCATTGCCAGCACCAATCTGCTGAAAAAAATAAATCCCTTTACGGTGTCCTTGTCCCTCAATATGGAAACTGTGTATGGAATTGTTTTCGCTTTTGTAATTTGGCGGAAAGAAGAACAAATGACGATTGAATTTTACATTGCTACATTGGTTATACTGGCTACTATTTTTGCGAACGGGATCATAAAGAGTAGAATGGTCAGGTAGCTTTTTACCACTAAGACATTAAGGGCACAAAGGTTCACTAAGATGCTTGTATGCTGTACACTCGTAATCACAATTATGCCAATGTGAATGAACTACCGCAGAATAAAGTGGCCGGAGCATAAAAGCTCTAATTCTCACAATCAATATTGAACGGAGCAGCGCACGGGGCTCCGGTATGCTGTGGCAGCAGACTCTGTAACTTACCGTAAATATCTACCGACAGCAAATCAAGCGCCGGGTAGGGCTGCTGCATATCTATACACCTAACGGCCCGGCACAGCTCCTGGTAGTGCTCAAACACTTCGTCATTAGCCAGGCTGTCTTCAAAGCCCATCAGCTCAAACACAGTATGGCCCAGGTTAATAAAAAAGGGACTGGCATCAAGGCCCATATCTATAAGGCCATGCACTAATTTGTGGTGAATAAGGTCGTCCTTAATAAGGGAAAGGAGGAGTTGTTGTTGGGGAAAGGGTTGCATGGTAGTAGCGAGTTTTCAACAAAACAAATATACATAAATTGAATTAATAAATACATAAATTGAATTAATTAATTCAAATAATGAATTTATGTGTTGATTTATAGTGGCTTGCCATTATATTTCATGGATGAAAACCATCGTTTTCTGAATACATTTATCCAAAATAAGCAGTAATGGCAAAAAAGAAAGCACCAGAAAAGATTAAAATCAACAGACTGAAAGTGATACTGGCCGAAAAGGAAATGACGCATAAACAACTGGCCGAAAAAGTGAAGAAAACACCGAATACCATAACCAGAATTTGTAATAACGAAAGCCAGCCTACCTTAAAACTGCTGCGCGAAATCGCAATAGCATTGAATGTGGATATACGGGAATTGCTGGTACCAACGAAGGGGTGATAAGCAATTTTGTAAAACTGAAAATTATTTTCTTAATTCTATAAGTCCATGGAACACACTATCATTTTCAATGAGAGTCGCACTAAACGCTTCAAGATTAATCCGGAAACACCATTTTTCAAAATCACAAAAATAGAAATTCCTTCTATTCCGGATAATTCACCTAATATTTCTTCCCTGGTACCTAACTTTAAAATGAAAGTTCGTACAGGTAATAATTTAGACTTCCAAGAAAAGCTCTTACCCAGACTCATTGCAAGTCCAAACCAACAAAACGCACTATTTGAGATTAATGAGGTAATATTGGAAAACCCAGAACATGAATGGATTGAATTGCATTATGAGACGAATGAAGAAGGAAAAGAAGTAAAGGTGTATTACACTCGGTTTAATCAACTGGTAAAGATAGATACTACAACTTTTTATGACCATCTGGAAAAAAGAGATAATGCCAAAGTCTTGTTTTCAGGCTCTTTTGGACAGGGTAAGACAACTTTCTTAAATTCTTTTTTTGAAGTAAATAAGGATCGATATGAAGTATTTAAACTTTACCCTGTAAACTATGCTATCTCGCATAATGAAGATATTTTCAAGTATATTAAAGTAGAACTCCTTACGCAGCTCTTGGGTAAAGATGTAGAATTTGACAAGGTTACATTCAGTTACGCAGAAACTGCTGCAAATTTCTTCGCTAAAAACCCGGATGAGTTAATTTCTCCTTTGCTTTCATTAATACCGAAAGTTGGAAAATCTCTCTCGGACATTTTTGACAAATTGAATACGTTAAGGAAGAAAGTGGAATCCCATCATAAAGAGAGCCAAGGTGATGATGAAGAAAAAACAATAGGGTTTATTAAAAAAATGTATGAAAAAGAAGGCTCAGTTTTTGAAGATAATTTTTACACTCAGTTAATCAGACAACTTATAGAGCAGCTAAAACAAAAAAATTCAAAAACAAGTGTTTTAATTATAGATGACATCGATAGAATGGATCCTGAACATATATTCAGGATTTTTAATGTTTTTGCTGCACATTTTGACTCTCAGGATGTTATAGAGGGATACACAAATAAGTTTGGGTTTGATAAAATAATACTGGTTTGTGACTATACAAATATTAAAGGGCTGTTTGCACATAGATATGGAAGCAACATATCATTTGATGGATATTTAAGTAAATATTACAGCAACGCTCCTTATTATTTTGACAATAAGGCTGAAATGAAGGGGTTAATAAAAAAAATCTGCACGATAGGTATACAAAGAGATAAGGAAATGATTCCTGCATTCTTAGAATCAATTTTAACTGATTTAGTCTATTCAGATCAACTCTCATTGCGTGACCTGATTAAATTATCAAAAAATAGTCTTTTCGAAGTTGTGAGCAGTTTACATAATGGGTCATCACATACCACTACAAGATTGCAATACGTCCAATTACCTTCTTTTTGTGCTATTGCGTTTTTTTCAAAAGTATTTGACCTTGATTCTATCGTTGAAAAACTGAAAGTGTGTGGGGAAACAATTACTCAAAGTAAACATTTAGTATATGATAAATGTGCGAAAATATGTTTTATACCTTTAATAAATGTCCCATTAGGGAATGGAGAACAAGGATTTAAAGTGACTTTCAAGAGTAGAACATACACATTCAATATTGAAGAAAAGTATGATAATATAACGGTAGGCTCAACGTATTATTATTATAATAACTTTCTTTGTCTTGATTCCGATGAAATCGAATTCACTAAAAAGGACTTTTATGAATTACTCATTCTTAATGTTAAGAAATATTTCTCAAAAACTTATTGAATGTAAAAATGGCCGAAGATTATGAAAAAATAACCTGTTCACCCAGAAATTCCGTTATTCGTAGGTGCTTGATATTGTGTGTGCAACTGGGAGAGGGCATCCGTGCGTACATTCTTCCTATCCTCGGCTACCGGGTAACAAAAATAACCTATTTCAACACTAAGTGAAAATTCACTATTTTTATACAACACAATTGAATCATTATGAAAAAAGCGCAGCAAAAAATAGAAATTGCACAACGGCTTTTTCTTACCGAGGATGAACATATTCTGAAAGAAGTTTCCTATCTGTTAAGCCAGGATGAAAAAGATTATGAATTAAGCGAAGAGATAAAAGAAGAACTTGATGAGCTTCGGCAACTTCGCAAAGCCGGTAAAACAAAATCATATACCGTGGCCGAAGTAAGAAAATATGCCTTAAGCAAAATTAAAAAGTGAAATTTCACCTTGACATTCAGCCAACAGCCCGGCAAGACCTTGCTGATACAGTTCGCTATTATGAAGATCTTCGGGAAGGCCTTGGTCTTCGCTTCCTCGACTTGTGGGAAAAACAAGTGGAAGCCCTTTGCAGTAATGCATTACTCTATCAGAAAAAACACAAGAGCTTCCGTACCGTATTAATCAAGCCTTATCCATATCATATTGTCTACGAAATAGAAGGGCAAACCGTATATGTGTACAAAGTAGTTTTCGCAGGCCGTCATCCCAAGAAGCGCTACACAAAGAAATAACTCCAAGTCCGTGCCAGCCGGTGGCCCATTCTTCTCACACTCTCACCTTCTTACTTTCTTACTTCTTTATAAAGCTAAAAATCCCGGCTTTTATGTTTAATTTTGCGGGATAAAATCAGCGATACATGGGTTTGCTTTATTGTAACAGTTTAACGGACTATTCGAGGTTTAAAACACGCGAAGTCAATATTGGCGGATTGGGTTTTGGCGGCAATAATCCCATTCGTTTACAATCTATGACCACCACCGATACCATGGACACCAAAGCCACTGTGGCCCAGAGCATACGCATGATTGAAGCCGGCTGTGAATTGGTGCGCATTACTGCACCCAGCATGAACGAAGCAAGGAACCTCGAACTGATTAAAAAAGAATTGCGGGCAGCTGGTTTTAACACCCCTATTTGCGCCGACATCCACTTTACCCCCAATGCGGCAGAGTTGGCTGCCCGCCTGATTGAAAAAGTAAGGGTGAACCCGGGCAACTATGCCGATAAGAAAAAATTTGAACAGATTGAGTACACCGATTCGGCTTACCAGGCCGAATTAGAAAGAATAAGAACACGATTTACACCGCTTGTTAAAATATGCAAAGAGCATGGAACAGCTATGCGCATTGGAACCAATCACGGTTCATTAAGCGATCGCATTCTTAGTCGTTACGGCGATACCCCGTTGGGCATGGTGGAATCGGCCCTGGAATTTTTACGGATTTGTGAAGAGAACAACTATTACGACATTGTACTTTCCATGAAAGCCAGCAACACCCGTGTAATGGTACAGGCCTACAGGTTACTGGTGCAAAAAATGATGGAAAGCGGAAGGGCTTATCCTTTGCACCTCGGCGTTACCGAAGCAGGCGAAGGAGAAGACGGACGTATTAAATCGGCTGTGGGTATTGGTACCCTGCTCGAAGATGGTTTGGGCGATACCGTAAGGGTAAGCTTAACCGAAGAACCAGAATTTGAAATTCCGGTTGCACGTACATTGGTTGAACGTTATACAAAACGTAGCGGACATGAAAATATAAAAGCGCTTACTGGTGAGCTTCCCTATCATCCGTATGACTACGAACGCAGGTCAACACAAGAAGTAATAAACATTGGCAAAAACAATGTACCCCGTGTTATTGCCGATTTCAGCGAAAAAGAAACAATTACAGCCGCCGGCTTTTTTGCCGTGGGCTACAATTATTCGGTACCCTTGGATAAATGGAATTTAAGCGACCAGGCGGTGGATTATATTTACTTAGGTGATAAGACAGCCGATTTTGAAATCCCCGGAACCTTAGGATTGATCTACAATGCAGCCACCTGGAAAAAAATAAAAAACAGGGAACGTTCTTATCCTTTGTTTTGTGCCGAAGAATATTTTAGCAGCGATGCGCATTGTACGGAACTGAATTTTGTAGCAGTAGACCTTCATTCACTGAATACAGATTTTATTGAAAAAATAAGCAGGGAAAAAAATGTAGTGTTGATTGCCGATACCTTTAACGAACACGCCATGCCCGAGCTAAGGCGTTTGTTTATTGAGCTGATGCAGCACAAGTGCAGGCTGCCGGTAATTGTTAAACGCAATTACATCAACCTGAACGAGCAGGAGTTTCAGATGCATGCCTCTACTGATATCGGCGCTTTGCTGATTGACGGAATGGGAGACGGGATATGGATCAGACAAAAAAACTGTGTTTCGGCACAGGTGGCCAATTCAACGGCCTTTGGTATTTTGCAGGCTTCGCGTACACGTATTTCAAAAACCGAATACATTTCCTGCCCTTCCTGCGGACGAACTTTATTTGACTTACAGGAAACAACCGCAAAAATCCGCACACGCACCGATCATTTAAAAGGGATTAAAATAGGTATCATGGGTTGCATCGTCAACGGCCCCGGCGAAATGGCCGATGCCGATTATGGTTATGTAGGAACAGGAACCGATAAAATTTCCCTGTACAAAGGAAAAGAAGTCATGAAAAAAAACATTGCCGCTGCAAATGCCGTGGATGAACTGATTGAGCTGATTAAAGAGAACGGGGATTGGGTAGAGAAGCCTTAGTAATGAGATGTGAGTATTGAGATATTAGATGGGAGTATTGAGACCCTGGGATTTTCTCATTCGAAAGGAATGTTTTAACTTGCATAGTTTTTCGGGGTCAATCTTTTAACTTAAACTATTTATATACAACACCGAGAATTTAATCGTAACCGTGATCGTGCTTTTGGCTCTTGGCTTTTAACTTCTAACTTTTAACTTAATATAAATCAATAACAAAAACAACATGTCTAAAGGATTAAAAATTACGCTTGGTTTTATTGTAGTTGCAATAACAGGTGTTGCAGCTTACGTTTTCTTGGTATTCAAAGGCTCGTCGGGGCACCTGGCGCTTGTGCCTAAAAATGCAGGCTTTGTGGGGGTAGTCGATTTTAAAAGCCTTGCTTCTAAACTCGATATGGAAAAAGTAAAAAACCTTAAAGTATGGAAATACTTAGAGGAACAAAAAAAGAAAAGCGATAAAAAAGAACCGATGGGCGAAGTGTTAAAAGACCCGGCCAGTTCGGGACTTGATCCTTTTTCGAAACTTTGTTTTTTTGCAGTAGCTGAAAAAGAAAATGATTTTTCGGGCGGTGTAGTGGCTCATTTATTAAGCGCTTCAGGTTTTGAAGAAACCATAAAAAAAGCTGAAATAAAAAGCCCCATCGAAGACAAAGGCTCTTATAAAAGTGTGAAAATAGAAAGCGGATTGCTGATTGCCTGGAACAAAGAATCGGCCCTGGTATTCGGATCGCAGGACACCGTGAACATTGCCAAAACCTGTGAAACGTTAATGAACCAGAAAAAAGACGAGTCTATTTTAGCCAATGAAGATTTTCAAAAATTAAATGAAAAAGCCTTTGACATGGCTGCCTTTGTGAATTACGAAGGAATAACAAAATTAGTTGAAAAAGGAGCTGCTTCCAATCCTATGTATAACAAAGGAAGCATGGATGCTTTAAAAGGATCGAGCATGTACGGTACTTTAAATTTTGAAGAGAAGAGGGTAGCTGTTGAAATAGAAAGTACCATTAAAGACAAGGAAGCCTTTGAGAAAATAAATTATTTTGCAGCCAATGGTTTAAGCAAGGACCACATTAAAACCATATCGCCCGACAAGGTGTATGCCCTTATGGCTTTTTCGGTAGACTTCAAAAAATTCCTGGCTTCTATGTCTGCTAATACAATGGTGGCCGAGGTAATCAATAGTTTAAAAATGCGTTTCGGTTTAAACGATGCCGAACTTCAAAATTTACTGACCGGGGAAATTAGTCTTGCACTCATTGATTTTGATGCCATTATCCACCCTGAACCAGCCCCCTTAACAGCTTCCCTGAACCCAGCCGACCCTATGGCGGCCTATGCCAATCCTCCTCAGCCTAAATTGCCTTCTTTGTCTTTATCAGCTTCGGTGGGCGATAAAAAAGCAGCCGAGAAAGTAATTGCTGCTTTGGGCCTTCCAAAAAATGAAGAAGGATATTACACCGTACCAACAGGCTTTTTGAATGTATACATGGTTGAAACCCCTAAAGGCTTTACCTTTACCAATGGAAAAAACATTGCTTCTCAGTTGTACAGCCAAAAAGGGTTTAAAGAAGTAGCCGAGCCTGTTAAATCAATGGTTACGGCTAATCCCACCACTGTTTATTTTGACCTGAACATTAGTCATTACCCAAAAGAATTACTGGAAATGTTTAAAATGCTGAACGGCGAAGAAGCTTATGCGAAATTTAACAACATAATGAAAAACTTTGAAAGCCTTAGCGCCAAAGGAAGCAGTTTTAAATCCTCTTCGGAGTTGTTGTTTACACCCGGCGAAGGAAACAGCTTAATGCGTTTAATACTGATTTCGGACGAATTAGTACCCAAACCATAAGTTGAAATCAATTGTTTTAGATAAGGTCATTCCAATACCCCTGCACGATAATATTTTAAACAAAGACAGTGTATGGGGAAAAGAATGTACCATTGATGCAGGAGACCAGTGCTTAGTCTGCGCCCCTTCGGGTACCGGCAAAACAACATTGGTCTCCTCTATTTATGGTCTGCGTACAGACTATACCGGTACCGTTAAATTCGACAACGAAAACACCCAATCCTTTTCCCTTGCAAAATGGGCCCTCATCCGGCAACAATTTTTGTCTGTGGTCTTCCAGGACCTCTTGCTTTTTCCACAATTAACAGCCTTCGAAAACATACTCATTAAACACAGGCTGCAACCGATTAAGACAGAAGAAGAAATAAAAGACATGGTTAAGCGTTTGGGCATTGGTGATAAGCTCGGTAAAAAATGCGGACTATTATCGCTGGGCCAACAACAGCGCGTGGCCATTGTTAGGGCTTTGGTGCAACCTTTTTCGTTTTTATTAATGGATGAACCCTTTAGCCACATTGACGAAAACAACATTCAGTTGGCTTCGGCCCTGATACAGGAAGAATGCTCAAAAAACAAAGCAGCCCTTGTTATCACCAGCCTTTCACGCAACAGCTATTTTCCATACACCAGTTCCATTAGTGTTTAAATTATGCTTGTTCAACTCATTTTAAAAAAACAAAAACCAGCACAGCTTTTATTAGCGGTGTTTGGGGCCGTGTTTGGTATGTTGCTCCTGCTGGGTTCCTTCCAGGTGTATGAAGACATTAGAGCTGTGCTGAATGGGGGCGACGATATGCTGAGTTCGCATTATGTGGTGGTGAACAAAGAAGTGTCTGTTTTTAATACCCTTGCTTTAGCGAGTACAGAATTTTCGGACCAGGAGATGGAAAAAATAAAAGCCCAGCCTTTTACCGAAAGCCTTGGTGAGTTCAAGGCCGGTTTGTTTAGCGCCAAAGCATTTATCGACCCGAATGAGAGTCCGGACTTTCCGCCCCTTTACACTGATTTGTTTTTTGAAGCTTTACCCAACGCTTTTATAGACATAAAGCCATCCGACTGGAACTGGAAAGAAGGCGATAACACCGTTCCCATTATTGTCCCCTCCGATTATATGAATATGTACAATTTTGGTTTTGCCCCCAGCCAGGGTCTGCCCCAGCTTTCCAAAAAAACAGTGTCGCTGGCCTCCTTCAAAATTAAAATATCCGGCAACGGAAAGGAAGAAGTATTGAAGGCCCATGTAGCAGGCTTCAGCAACCGCATTAATACCATATTGGTGCCGGGCGCTTTTTTAGATTATGCGAATGCTGCCTTCGGGACTAAAGCCCGTAAAAAACCCTCGCGTTTAATTATAAGCACCAAAGACCCTTCGTCGCCCGAACTTCAGCAATTTCTGGCCGACAATGGTTACGAAACAAATGAAGAAAACCTGAAGAACAGCAAACTCAATTCCCTGTTAAGAATCATCGTCAACATTTGCCTCGGTATTGGCGGGGTCATTATAGTAATGTCCCTGCTTAGCTTTGTGCAATACTCCCAACTCATTATTAACCGTTCGGTATACGAACTGCAAACGCTCATTAAGTTAGGTTACAATTATACATTGTTGTGGCAAAAGTACTTTTTGTTTTATCTATTTGTATTTGTGTTTGTATTTATACTTGCTTTAACAGGCTTGCATTATGGCAAATCCTTTTTTATCACCTTAATGGCCGGCAAAGGATTTGAAATTGAAGCGGGACTGTCTGCCAATGTTTGTTATACGGGTGTAGTATTGGCTTGCGTATTACTTGCATTCAATGCGGTTTCTGTGTTTTTATCGCTGAGGAACCTTGCGAAGATGAAATGGAGGGATTAGATGTGAGTAGTGAGATGTTAGTATTGAGACATGAGAATTGAGATGCGGGTTAAAGCCCCTCTTCTTTTATATCTAAAATAAAAAGTGTCTGGGTTATTTTAACCCAGACACTTTTTTGTAAAGACCTTTTATTTATTGTTTGCTTAGGATACAATTAATTTTTTAAAGACAAAATTAACTGTTGTTGCAACTTTTACATAATAAATGCCGGCAGGTAAAGCCGATACATCAATTGTATACAAGCCGGCTTTATTAAGTACGTTGCCTGAATAAACTCTGCTTCCCAATTCATTGTATATTTCAAGCGATTTTGCATCCACATTTTTAAAATCAATAGTGGCGGTATTTGTTGCAGGATTCGGGTATATATTTAATGTAGCATCGGTAGAAGCAGTTTGTTCAATTCCGGTAACCGCATTTTGATCAACTACCGCAAACGGGCTGAAAGATGAAAGATTAGTGCGTGTTATTGAATAAAAACTCCCGTTAACTAAAGTGGCCGAAGCAATAGGGCTTGCATCCCATGCAGAGGCGGTGTAATGGCTTATAAAAGCCTGCATTCTGTGAAAATTGTTCATTTCTTCCACAGCTTTCCACTGCACCTGTAGGTTTGCATTTAAAGTGCCTGTTTGTGCAGGTGCTTGTACATACCAGGTACGGTTTACTACACTTTGAGTTAAAGCCATATTGGTCCCGCTTGTTCCGTTTGTCCATACACCGTTTTGTACATTTACACGAAATAAACCGGATGTACCGGCTATAACCTGCAAACTTGCCGGCGAATAATTTAAACTGGTTCCTACAGGAAATACAACATAAGGCGCAGACATATTTACATTCATCACCAACGAACCGGTTCCGTCCGTGCGGATGTATTTTGTAGAATCACAGCCGGTAACAGAACCTGATGTATTGATAGTTAAGTCACCGCTGTTCAGCTTAAGTCCACCTCTCAGCAAGGTTATGTTTCCTACGGTTAAACCTGAGCCAAGAGATACCCAGCTGGCCAATAGGGTGTTAACAGAAAGACTGTCTAATGTTGAAAAGGCCGCCGCAAAATAAAGCGTATCTCCAAATGCAGCAGTAGTGTTGTTTATAAAAATACTTGAAGCAGCATTGCCCTGAAAGGTGCCGGTAGGTTTGCTGCTATAAGTACCTTTTAAATAGATTTTATGCGAATTGAGATTTAAAGAACCTTTATTTAGTGTTAACATTCCGGTAACGGTTAAATTGGTATTGAGACTTACTGCATTTGCAGCCGTACTCAAATCAACCATAACATTTTGCAAGCCTGCACCCGAAAGTTCGAATGCCGAAGTTTTGTTGACTCCTTTATACAATACACCATAAACATTGGCCCCGTCAAAACTGCCCGTTCCAAAAGAAAACAAACCACTTTCGATAATTAATAGTCCGTTAGGGGTAATAGTAAGTACAGAGGCAGTTGTAAAACCCGCAGAACCATTTTTTAAATACAGACTATCAACAGAAAAGCTTCCGCTAAAGTTTGCAATTGTCATAGAGCTTACATTTACTTCGAGGTATTTAAACCGGCTGGACGAAGTCAGTATAAAAGTTGAAGAAATAGGGTTTACTACTGATGCAAGTATCAACCTGGAAGTTGCACCTGCCTGTATTTTTCCGTTTATTGTTGCCATATAATCACCCATTAATTTTAAGGTATGAGCGCCTATAGCTAATTTACCCATTGTATGGTGTAAGACTCCGGCAATGGTCACATTATTTCCCATGCTGAGTATTTGTGAACTGTCTGCCAAATTAATCCATACATTGCTTGCACCTGCAGATATGCCTGTTTCAATACCCGAAGTTTTAGAACTTCCGGTATAAATTATATGATAGGTATTAATGGCAGATAAAACCCCGCTATTCACACTCATAGAACCCGCATTAATTTTAATGTTTGAATTGGTATTCATCACCAGTGTTGAGCCCGTATTAAAAGCAAGGCTGCCACTGTTTAAAATTAAACTATCGTTAATAATTATATTGCTGGCATTGGCAATAGTTGCCCCGGAATTTACAAAACGGCCTGTAGTTATAGTACCGCTAAAAGTCATTGAACCTAAGCTGCCTATTTCAACAAAATACATATTCATAATTCCCGTGCCCTGCAAAGTGCCTTGCGTAATGGTTAACGAATTGTTTGTTGAGTTTAAAGAACCCGCAACATTCAGGGATGATACCAAACTGTTTATGGCTACATCCATGTCTAAGGTAACCGTTATTCCCAAAGGAACAACAACGTTATCTATTGCGCCGACAATACTGCCCGGAGAGCCCGCACCACCCCAGGTTAAAGCACTGGACCAATTGCCCGATTGCGTGGCCGTGTAAGTTGTTGCACCTGCATTGGCTGTGAGTAAAACAAAGCCAAAGATGCCCAGGCTTAATTTTTTGAAATTTGTAATTAATTTTTTCATGCTGCTTTTTTTAATATGTGAATTGATAATTACCGGTAAAGTTGATTCCATTCAGCATGAAAAATGTTACATAAGTTTTGAAAGAACTTACATCAATTACTTGTTTTTAAAATGAGCAGAGAAAATAAGGATGAAGCCTTTGTTTGATGTTGTGCTGGGAAAATGAAGAAGGTAGCAGGGGTTTTACCACTAAGCCACTGAGGGCACAAAGGAGCACTAAATTTTGTTGCTGTGTGGTGTATGCTCACCCACAAATTAAAAGAAAATGATCGGGTTTTAGTTGAGCCCATCTTCAAATCCTCAAATCAACTCATCTTCAAATTAATCATCACACCCTCACTCCAATCACCAGCACATCATCCACCTGTTCGTGCTCGCCTTTCCAGTCGCTGAAATGTTTGTGGAGTATTTCTTTTTGCTTCGTCATGGGTTCGGAGTAAATGCGGGCTAATAGTTTTTGTAAATTTCCGAGCATCATTTTTTTGCCCCTGTCGCCACCAAACTGATCCGCGTAGCCGTCGCTGAATACATAAAACACATCGCCTTTGTTGAGCTGAATACTGTGGTTGGTGTATTCCCGTTTTTCTTCCAGCTCAATGCCTCCAATGGGGAATTTGGTGGCTTTAATAATTTCGCAAACGCCTTCGCAACCCTGGCGGAACAACCACAGCGGGCGGTTGGCCCCGGCGTATTCCAGTGTATTGGTTTCTTTGTGAATGGCGCAGAGGGCAATGTCCATTCCGTCGCGCCGTTCAAATTCCCCCCGGCTTTGGTTCAGTGCAGTTTTAACACCGGCGTGCAGGGTGTTTAATATTTGCCCCGGCTCAAGTATATTGTGTTCGGTCACAATTTCGTTCAACAGGGAGTTGCCTATAATACTCATAAAAGCGCCGGGTACACCGTGGCCCGTACAATCTACCGAAGCCACAAAATGTTTTTCGCCCCTTTTGGCAAACCAGTAAAAGTCGCCGCTCACAATGTCTTTGGGCATATACAATACACAGGAATCGGGAAAGGCTTTGTTTAAAATACTAAACGAAGGAAGCAGGGCCTGTTGAATGTCTTTGGCGTATTTTATACTGTCGGTAATCTCTTCGTTTTTGTGTTCAATAATTTCTTTTTGCTCCAGCACTTCTTTGTTGATGAGTTCTACTTTTTCTTTTTCTTCCCGCAATTCGCGTGTACGAAGGGTTACAGTTTTTTCGAGTTTGATGTTGTTCCGGCGCAGTTTTTTTGTTTTCCAGTCGTGGTAAAAATAAATACCCGAAACAATTGCAATACCACACAGGCTATAAAACCACCAGGTGCGGTACCAGGGGGGCAATACTACAAATTTAAACAACACCGGGTTTTCATTCCACAGCCCATCGTTGTTCATGGCCTTTACATAAAACGTGTATTCACCGGGCTGTAAGGAAGAATAAGTGGCTTCGTTTTTTGAAGTGGGCGGATACCAATCGGCATCCACTCCTTCGAGCTTAAACTGGTATTTTACCTTGTTGGGGTTTTCGTGGCACACGCCGATAAAATCGAAGGTGATGTGATTTTTGTCGTAAGGCAGCACAAGTTTGTTGGGAAGATTGTTTGTTGAATCAAGCCCTTTGGAATATAGATGCAGGTCGGCTTTCTCAAAAAACAAACGCAAGCCTGTAATATTACACAGGGCTTCTTTGGTATTTATCCTGTCGTATTTGGGATTGTATACGGTAACTCCTTTAATGGTACCCAACCACAGCTTGCCGTCCTTGTCTTTTATTTGTGCGTTGATGTTGCATTCTAATCCTTTCAGCCCTTCTTCTTTGCCGTAATGTTTAATCGTAATTAAACCTTTTGATTTAAAATCGTTGATGTTTAATTTACTTAAACCCTTGTTGGAGCCTATCCATAAATTATTGTTTTCGTCCACCGAAAGCAGAAACACCTGGTTGGAGATGAGCCCGTTTGTTTCGTCTATGTGTTTAAAAGTTGAAAAATTATAGAGGTAGACTCCCTCTTCGCTGCCCAGCCACAAATCGCCACTTTGATCCATTACAATGTTGTATACATACTTATCGGTGAAGCCGTTTTTTTTGGTATACCTCAAAGCGGTGTTTCTGTTGTATTTAATAATTCCGGTATCGGTAGCCAGCCACAGGTTGTTGTGCCGGTCTTCGCAAATAGCATAGATGGCAAAATCGTTGCTGCCTTTAAAACGGTTAACAGCTTTAATTTCTTCAAAGATACCGTTCGAAAATTTGCTTAAGCCGTTGCGGGTGGCTATCCAGGTAATGTTGTCCTTGTCGTTGTATATACTGTAAATAGTAGAGTCGGGAATGCCGGCAGGGTGCACATAATTTGTAAAGCCCTTGTCCTTGTATACACTTATACCCGACTTGGTGCCCAGCCAGATGTTGCCTTCTTTGTCCTGTGCAATGGTTTGCACATTGTTGTCAATCAGACTGTGCCGGGGGTCTTTGGGATTGAGTTTAAAGGTTGTGATGTTTTTTCCTTCCAATAAACACACCCCGTTGTTGCGCACACCAATCCAGTAATTTTTTTTATTGTCCTGAAACACAGCGTTGATGTATTCGCCGGGCAGGCCGTTGTTTTCGCTGTAATTGGTAAACATCTCGCTGCTTAATTTGGAAAGGCCGAAACCATCTGTCCCAAACCAGTAATCCCCTTCCCTGTCCTGGAAAGAAGTCCACACCGTTGTACCGGGCAGGCCATTGGCGGGAGTAAATTGCCGGTAAATGCTGCCCGTGGTTTTAAGTATACCATTATCGGTGCTGTACCATATATTGTTTTGGTTGTCTTTTAAGATAGACATGAAGGCAATATTTTTTTGAACCAACCCTGGAAATTCAGGATGTGTAATGGTGCCGCCGGGCGATATGGAAGACAAGCCGGCCACACAACCAATGAGGATATTCCCTTTGTGGTCTTCGTTAATGGAGTAGACAAAGTTTTCGGTAAGGCCGTTGGCAACAGTGTAGTTTGTAAATTTATGGGTAGTGGGATTGTATTTAACGGCGCCGTTTTGAATGGAGCCGAACCAGATGCAACCGGCTCCGTCTTCGTACATCGTAAATACAGAAAGGTTGTTGAGCAGGGTGTCTGCACTAAACGGGACGATGTGTTTGTTTTCGTACTTACACACCCCTTTTGCAGTACCGATCCATATTGTTCCTTTCCGGTCTTTTAATACTTTAAAAATACGGTTGTGGGTTAAGCCGTTTTTAGTGTTAAAGTTTTTAAATTGTACACCATCGTATACACTCAATCCGTCGTAAGTACCAAAAAACAAATGACCATCATTGTCTTCTGTAATCGAAAACACCAGGTTGTTGATTAAGCTGTCTTTGCTGCTGTAGGTAACAAATTTATTTCCATCGTATTTGCTGAGGCCCCCGCCGTTGGTCCCGAGCCACATATTGCCACGGTGGTCCTGAAAAATAGACAATACCTGCGATTGAGCCAGCCCGTCTTCAACATTGTAGTTTTTAAAATCGTAGGTTTGGGAATGCAACAAGCTACTGCATGAAAACAGCAGCAATAACAGGAATATAAACCGGGTCTTTTTCACTTAAGATCCCAAATATACTAAAAGGTATACAAAGCAAAAAAGCGGGCCCATCCTTATTTCAAAGGGGGCAATCCTGCTTTCAGTCGCTTAACTTTGAACTTAACACTATTTATGTATAACATAAAGGATTGAATCGCAACCGTAATCAAGCTTTTGGCTCTTGGCTTTTAACTTTTGACTTCGCTTCATTTTTATGGCTTATACCTTATTACTTATAGCTTTTAACCTGACAAAGCAAAAAAGCCCCCACAAGGCAGGGGCTTTTTTTAATAAAGCGTCCGTACAAAAACGAACGGCTCTTATCATAAACAAACAACAAAACTTAATTGACGGAGATTTTACGTGAAGTGGAAGAATTTCCTGATTTTACTTCAATTACATAAATACCCGCCGGTAAATGCGCTGTTTCAAACTTAAGCTGTTGGGTACCAGTAGAAATGTTTGTAAGCGCTGTTGCACTAACAATTTCGCCCAGGGCATTGTACATATTAACAGTTGTAGGAACTACCTGATCAATACTAAAACTCACCATTACAAAATCTTTTGCAGGGTTGGGGTATACATTAAAGGTATTGGCCACAATTGTGTTTTCGATACCGGTAGAGCCGGAGCTTTTTATATTGATGTTGTCGATATAAAGCTCGTTGCCGTAGCCATTGGTTACTGTAAACTTAACAAACACCTTGTTTTGTGTATTGTAGCTGGCAAGGCTGATGGTTTCTTTTCTCCATTGTGCAGCTGTAGGAACAAATGCCGTTGTTAACACACCACCTGTAGTACCAAGCGTAGTTGATTGTTTGTTGTAAACACTGATCCAGTTAAGGCCACAATCGGTAGATACAAACACTTCTAATTTTTCGAAATCGGTAGCGCTGTAAGGGGCATAGGCTACATCAAATTCCAGGGAAGGCGTGGTGCCTGTTAAATCAACCGGGGCCATGGTCATTTCATCCGTTGCGCCTACCGTACCATAATTAAAGGCGTCGTAGAACATAGAGTTGGTAGAAGTTGCAAATCCTCCTGCCGCAGTACTTCTGGCCCAGGTAATGTCACCATCAGGGTTGTTCAGCAACCATCCTGCGGTGGGGAAAGTAGTAGTAGTAAAGCCTTCGGTTACAGGTGTAACTGCGGCAGCGCCTGAATGAGCAACGAAATTGTATATTTTGGTATCGTTGCCGGTGTTCTGATCGGCGCTTCCGTTCGGGTTAGAAGTTGTAACCGTTAAAGTGTGCGAGCCCGGGGTGGCAACAGCTATTGAAGGCAATGTTGCATTGGTAGTAGCACTTGTAGCTAATGATCCAGACCAGTTGAAGGTTTGTGCAGAGCCATTGTCTACTTTGTAAGTAACTACGCAGGAAGTCAATGTAGTCTGTCCGTTGTTTTTTATAGTGACAACCGGAGAGATTGTATTGGTGCAGGTCATGTTGGTTTGACAGGTAGCGCTGGTAACATCTAAGTTAAAGGCCGAAGCACAGGAGGCATTCATCTTGGCTACTATTTGCGCTTCGCTTGGTTGTGTAAGCACATATACTTTTTTGTCGCTGCAAATTAAATAAACCGTTGGAAAGAACGCGATGTTGTAGTTGGTATTAAATGTGCTGCAGGCGGGGTTCACCGGGTTAAAAATCGGGTAGGGAGTTCCACTTACCCAGTTGCCCTGTGTAGTTCCCTGGCCATTTAACTGTGCAGCGGTTGTAGCAGCATCCCCTTCTACAAAAAATACCGTTGCCCTGTTTGCTTCAACAGTTCCGGTAGGGCCGTAATGCGCGTAAAAATTTTCGAGTGCATGTGAATTGTGGTAGTTCCAGCAGGGGCCGCACCAGGTAGCCGATACGTCGATAACCACTGCTTTTCCCTGACCCAGCACAGTGTATAAATCCCAGGAGGTTCCGTTTAAATCGGTCATGGTAAAGTTTTGGGCTGTACTTCCATCGGTAAGCTGGGCAAAGGCACTAACTGAATACAGGATGATACCTGCTATAATTTTAGCAATTTTTTTCATTGGTTTGGTTTTAAGTGATACTATAAAGGATTGTACTGATTGTTGTATTAGTGCGTGGCCAATGGCCTGCATACTAATGAGGAGGGTAGTTTGTTTTTTTCATTGTGGGTTTATGTGGTTTGTGATAAGACAAATCAACAATAAAAAAATCCTTGTTTCAATATTCAGGTCTTTAAAAAGGAAGTGTTATTAGCTTTTGAAAAAGATACCCGTCTGATAAATATACCTGATTGGGGGAGTAAATTTTTGAAGGCAGACTACAATTGTAAAATCTATATATACTTAAAATATCCAATGGTGTAAAGGATTTAATAGAAATATGAAAGCTGGTTTGAATAAGCAAGACCAAATAATGCCCCCTTTTATTTTTGTTAAACGGGACTGATTCCTGATAGTTAATCAGTTGTTAGTTCAATTGTTTAAACGTTTATTCGTTCAATCGTTTATTCGTTTGCCCGAACTATTAAACGTTTAAACAAATGAACGTATAAACGATGTATAAAGCAAAAAGCCCTTACGCGAATAAGGGCCTTTTTACTTTTGGTTGGTTGGGTTATTGTATTTTTAGTTCTTCATAAAGGTTTTTACGGCTTTACCTTCTTTAGTAACCACTTCAATAAAGTACATGCCTGGGTTAAGTCCTTCCAGGTTGATTTCTTCTTTTCTGTCGTTAGTGGTAGCAGCTGCAACATATTTTTTACCAATTGCATCGCTCACAGCATAAGAAACAAGTTTATTTCCATTGTCAGGAATTGAAATGTTTAATACATTACCGGCAGGATTAGGGAAATAATTGAAAGAAACGGCGTTGTTGTCGGCGCCTTTGTTTTCAATACCAGTAGCACAGGCTTTTTGAGTTAATGAATGAGCTGCAAAATAAGTGTCGAAATTTGCAGGACTGCTTATCGGCCACATATCCTGTTCAAGAATTTGTTTGTTGGGGGCAATTAAAATAAATGTCGGGAAAGCGCCGATACCATAAGCACTCACCACAGCATTTCCACCACCGGTAGATCCACTAATAGCAGGAAATCCTGAATTCCCTCCTAAATAAGTAGTTTCATACTGATCCACTTCAGCGTCCGTATTTCCGTTGTCCACAGACATAAAATAGATGTCCTGGGTGTTGCAACCGTAATTGGTGTAAGTTGTTTTAAAATGTGGAGAAGCCCCCTGGCAAGGAACACAGGTGGTAAAGAAAAAATCGAGGCATACATATTTACCTGAGTTTAAAAGAGTAAACAGGTTGTGTGAATTGCCGTGTGTGTCGGTTACTGTAAAATCTACAGCTGTGGTAAGCGTAGTTTGTGCTACTGAGCTTGTAGCAATACCAATAATAATTGCAAGAGTTGAGTAAAGTTTTTTCATGTTTTTGGTGTTTTTGGTTTGAAGTAAAGAAATAGAAAAAAAGTAGCAGAACAAAATGCTATTTTGCTAAAATGACAAAATTATTAGCTTTTGAAGATAATAATAATCTTAAGTGCCTTGTTTTGGAGGAAAATGGACAATAAAAAAGGGGAATCGCAATTGATTCCCCTTAGCAAAGATGAGTCTGTTTATTAAAACTCCGCGTTTTTAGGCGTACGCGGGAATGGAATCACATCACGTATGTTGGTCATACCGGTTACAAACAACACCAGGCGCTCAAAACCAAGTCCGAAACCGGCGTGCGGGCAGGTCCCGAATCTTCTGGTGTCTAAGTACCAGCTCAGTTCTTCGGTGGGTATGTGCATTTCTTTCATGCGGGTTTCTAATTTATCAAGGCGTTCTTCCCGTTGCGAACCTCCCACCATCTCACCAATACCGGGGAATAAAATATCCATCGCCCTTACGGTTGTTCCGTCATCGTTCTGGCGCATATAAAATGCTTTGATCTCTTTGGGGTAATCGCTAAGGATAACCGGTTTTTTAAAATGTTTTTCAACTAAGTAACGCTCGTGCTCGCTTTGTAAATCGGCCCCCCACTTATCAATCAGGTACTGGAATTTTTTCTTTTTGTTGTGGTTCGATTCACGGAGTATGTCTATGGCCTGGGTATAGGTTACGCGTTCAAAATTATTGCCGAGGCAGAATTGCAATTTCTCCAGCAGGTTCATTTCGCTGCGTTCGGTCTGTGGTTTTAATTTTTCTTCTTCCAACAAACGCTGGGTTAAAAAATCAATGTCTTCTTTGTTGTGTGTTAAGGTATAGCCAATCACATACTTCATCAGGGCCTCGGCCAGGTCCATGTTATCATCCAGATCATAAAAAGCCATTTCGGGTTCTATCATCCAGAACTCAGCCAGGTGCCTGGTGGTGTTGGAGTTTTCGGCTCTGAAAGTTGGGCCGAAGGTGTATACCTCGCCAAAAGCCATAGCCGCCAGTTCCCCTTCCAATTGTCCCGATACGGTAAGGTTGGTGGTTTTTCCGAAAAAATCCTGTTTCACATCAATCTCACCTGTTTCGGTGCGGGGAATATTGTTCAGGTCGAGGGTGGTCACACGGAACATTTCTCCGGCCCCCTCGGCATCGCTTGCGGTAATAATGGGGGTGTGCAAATACACAAATCCCCTGTCGTTAAAAAACTGGTGAATGGCAAAAGCCAGAGAATGCCTGATGCGGAACACAGCGCCAAAGGTATTGGTGCGGAAACGCAGGTGGGCGATCTCACGCAAAAACTCAAGGCTGTGCTTTTTAGGCTGAAGCGGGTATTTTTCGGGATCTGAATCACCAATAATTTCAAGGGTTTTGGCTTTCACTTCTACTTTTTGCCCCTTGCCCTGTGAGGCGATGACTGTTCCGCTAATACCGATGGCGGCACCTGTTGTAATACGTTTTAGTGTAGCTTCAGGGGTGTTTTCAAAATCAACGACTATTTGTATGTTGTTATTTGTTGAACCATCGTTAAGGGCAATAAACTGGTTGTTACGGAAAGTACGCACCCATCCTTTAACGGTAACTTCGTAGCCGGTGGCTTCATTGCGAAGGATTTCACTGATTTTGGTTCTTTTACTCATACATATTTAATAAGGCTACAAAAATACAAGAATGTGCAATAAACTGGTTAATTTTGGGTTTTATTTTTCACTTAAGTTCTTAGTTCAATGTTCTTAGTTCTTAGTGGGTCAACGTGGATAATACATTAAAATGAGTGTCGATGAAAATAATGCTTGAAACAGAACGATTGATTTTACGGGAAAAGAACCGAAATGATGTTCAGAACATGATCAACCTGAACAGCAATCCGCTGGTGGTGCAATACACAGGAGATGCTGCTTTTGAAAACGAAGCGGAAGCAGAAAAAATTTTAGACTACCTGTTGAAACAATACAAAGATTATGGTTATGCCCGTTGGGCGGTTGAACTAAAAGATACCCGCGAATTCCTGGGCTGGTGCGGATTAAAATACCATGCCGATAAAAACGAAGTAGACATTGGGTACCGCCTGTTGCAACAACACTGGGGTAAGGGCTATGCCACCGAAGCCGCCGCAGCTTGTATCAACTATGGTTTTGAGCAATTACAACTTAAAAAAATTGTGGGCCATGCCATGAAAGCAAACACAGCTTCTATCCGGGTCTTCGAAAAATTAGGGATGTTATACCTGCAGGAAGCCACCAGTCATTGTTCGGAGGGAGTGGTGTATAGTATTGAGAGGTAGATTTTAGTATTGAGATATGAGTATTGAGACATTGGAACTAAATATGTTTACCCGTAGTTTTACAAATCTCAATACTAATATCTAACATCTCAAATCTATAAAATAAATTTTGAAGCACCTGTAACTTACTCTCTTTGTTAAGCGTCGTACCGGTAGATTTAACATTTAAACTACAAAGCATGAAAAAAATTGCAATCATCATTGGCGCATTTATATTGAGCTACAGTTCAGTTGTTGCCCAGATCAAACAGGACCGGAAAGTAGAAAACTTTACACAGGTAAAGGCCTGCGACGCTATTAAAGTTATACTAAGTATTGGCGATAAGGAAAGTCTAACGTTTGAAGCGGACGAAGAAATCATGTCAAAATTAAAAGGAGAGGTAAAAGACGGGCAGCTGAAACTGCATATTGATGGAAATGTGAGGGGCGAGAGAAAAATGGTGGCCTACATTACCGCAAAAAGCCTTACAGCCCTGAATGCTACAGGGGCAGCCTGCATTGAACTAAACACAACTTACACCTGTGATAAAATGAAATTGGAAGCCAGTGGTGCCGGAAGCATAAAGGCTGAATTAAATGCCAAAGAAGTAAACGCTTATGCGAATGGAGCAGGGAGTATTAAAGTAAGCGGCACAACACAAAAATTAGAAGCTACGAGCACAGGTGCAGCATGCCTGAAGGCCGAAGGCTTAAAATCAGAAACGGTAGAGGTAACAGCCAGTGGTGCCGGAACAGCAAAAGTAAATGCAATACAAAGCTTAGATGCAAATGCATCGGGTGCCGGAAGCGTAATTTATGTGGGAGAACCCAAGAACAAAACACTGAACATCAGCAGTGCGGGGAACATTAATAAGGCCTAAGGTTCTTAGTTCTTAGAAGGGTATCGGTTCATAATAGATCTCTGAGCTAAGAACTAAGAACACTGAACTAAGAACTAAAGATCAGAAATCAAAATTAGGACAACGGGCCACATTGCGCAAGCCGGTTTCCTTGTCGTTTACAACCTTCGGGGTAAAACCAAAAATAACTTCAACTGTATTGGGGGCAAAATACTTCAGGTAATTGGTGGGGTAGGTAAATGAAATACCGAATATAGTTTCTTTACTCGGCCTTATGTGTAAGATGGATGTAAAAGAATTATGAATGCTGTAATTAGCGCCTATGCCTATGCGCCCCTTATAATACATCAGGGCTCCAAGGTTTACCAGCGGAAGGGTTTTTACAGAAGACTGGATAAACAAGGTGGGCATAAACATAAAGTCCTTGTTGGGTAAATTTATTTTCCGGCCATAAGTAATGTACAGGTGTGGAATTTGTTTTGAATCTGTACCGATCTGGTGGCTTCCCTGTTCAATTTTATTTTTATACAACTGGCGAATGGCAAGGTCGACAAACATTTTTTTGGAATAAAGCCTGAAGCCGGGTATAATATCGGGGTAGAGGTAAACCGGTTTTTGACTTTGTGAAAATGCCGGATCACTAAGGTTATAAGCTGCCTGGCTTAAAACCATACTTTTTGCGCCCACAAAAGCCCCAAAACTAAGCTTATAGTGTGGGTTGAGTCTGATGTGGTAAGAATAGGAGGCGTAATACGATTTACTGATAAACATCCCCCGCAGGTCCTGGTCAATGTATACCCCAAAACCATGCGCGCCGCTGTAATTAAAATCTTTACGGTAGGTATAAATAGCGCTGAAAAAAGTAGTGGTGGGGGCATCGGCTACACCTATCCATTGCCGGTGCTGACCACCCATAAACTCCCATTTGTTATTGGTGCCGGCGTAAGCAGGGTTTAAACCGTAACTGTTCAAGGTGTATTGATTGAACAGCATGGTTTGCTGCGCACTTATTGTAGAATAAGAGAGTAGAACTAAAATGTATACTAAGTTTCTAAACATTCTTATTTATTGATACGTGTTTTTTTTAAACGGGTTATGAATACAGCTCAATAATCAAAACTCGGACACCTGGCCACTCTTCGTGAACCCGGGTCTTTGTCAGATTTAGCTACAGGGGTAAAGCCCAGCACTATTTCTGTTGTATTGGATGCAACGTACCGCAGGTTGTTAGTGCCAAAACTGCTTGAAATCCCAATAAAGGCTTCTTTCATCAGTTGTAGCTGTAAAATGGAAGTTACAGAGTTGTTGTAAGTATAGGCCAATCCAACACCAAGTCTGCCATGATAGGAGACCATTAAACCCAAATCAATCAAAGGCCGTGTATTGATGGCGGATTGTATATGGATGGATGGAAAAAATACAAAATCGTTGGTGGGGGAATAAAATTTTTGTCCATACGTGATATACAGGTGAGGGATTTGTTTTGAATCGGAGGTTCCTATTTGTGTGCCGCTCTGGCGAACCCTTCCCCTTACCAATTGCCGTACACTTATATCAAGGGACATACTTTTAGAATACAACCTGAAGCCCGGAATAAAATCAGGAAAGAGGTACACCATTTTACGGGTTTGGTTCATGGCGGGATCGTAGTAGTTGTATGCTGCAGCGCTTAAGCCCACGCTTTTTCCACCCACAAACATTCCAAAGGCAAGTTTTAAACCCGAACTTAAAAACAAATGATAAGCGTAAGAAGCGTAAACGGATTTGGTCATCAACATTCCTCTTTTGTCCTGTTCAACAAAAGCACCAAAACCGTGCGAGCCACGGTAGTTAAAATTACTTCTGTAGGTGTAAGTTGTGCTGAAAAATGTGGTGGTGGGGGCATCGGCCAGGCCTATCCACTGCCGGTGTTGCCCGGCCATAAATTCCAGTTTATTATTGGTTCCGGCAGATGCAGGGTTGAGCAAATAATTGCACAATAAATATTGGTTGTAACGCGTAGTCTGTTGGGAAAATAAATGGAAAGAAACACCCAGGCAAGCTAAAAATATAAAGATACATCTCATTTTCATATTTTAGCGCAGCATGGTTATACTTCCGTTTTTGTATTCGTCTTTTTTATCTGCGTCATAAAAAAAAATGTAATAATAAGCGTCATCCGGTAGTTTTAATCCATGACTTGTGCCGTCCCATGATTTGAATTCTTTTTTTTGTTCATGCACTATTTGCCCCCAGCGGTTAAACACCTGGAAAAGAAAATTAGGGTACAGGGATGTGTTTGATATTCCAAGCTCATCATTTATTCCATCCCCGTTGGGCGAAAAAGTAATGGGGACGTTTACTTCACACCAGGTTTTTGTAATTTCTATCCGAATGTTTGTATCTGCCCCGGAGCTGGCGTCAACAATAGTAACCAAATAAATCCCGGCCTTTAAACCGCTTCTTTCATGGCCACTTCCCCCGTCGTTCCAGTTAAAGAAACAGTTGATGGCTGAGTTTTTAAGCGTAATAACAGCAGTACCCATTCCGCATGATTCGGGGCTAACCGTCACGTTTAAGGAATCGAACTGGGCATAACAAGGCAGGTGGAAAATCCCAAGAAACAGTACGATGATATGCAATCCCTTTTTCATTGTTTGTATTTATTTACAAAACTCTCCCATTAATTCTTCCGATCTTTCACTGCCTAATTTTTTGGCTTCATTCAATTCAGCGCAGGCTTTTTCTTTTTGTCCCATCTGGTAATACACTATCGCCAGTTCCACACAGATGTCTGCATTTTTGCCGTCCAATTCCCTTGCTTTTTCCAGGTCTTTTAAAGCACCTTCCCTGTCGCCGCTTACATCTTTCCAGTAACCCCTGTTGAACCAGGCATTCACGTAATCGTTTTTAAATTCAATGGCTTTCGAAAAATCAGCAATGGCCATCGTAAATTCATCTAAGTAAGCATGTGCAAGCCCCCTGTTGTAATAGGCTTTCATATAATCCTTTTTGAGTTCAATGGCTTTGTCAAAATCACCAACAGCCGACGCGTAATTTTCTGTTTTTGCTTTTATCAATCCCCGCATATAATAAGCCTCTGCATGTTTGTGTTTGGCATGCAAAATCATGTTCACATCGTGCATGGCCCCTTTTATATCATTCATTTCCAGGTGAACCCTTGCACGAATCCACAGGGCTGTATCGTTTTGATTGATGGTGAGGGCTTTGTTCAGGTCTTCAATGGCCCCGTTAAAATCTTTTAATGAGTCCTTGTGCTGGGCATCCACAATCAGATCGTGTACATGGGCTGTTTGTCCTGATAAGAACAACGAAAACAACAAAAATAAAAGGGTACAGCGAATGTGTTTTAACATGTGTGTTTAATTGGCATTCAAGGTTTGTTCAATACTTGTATCATACAACTGTTTGAATTCCGTTATTGATCCAACCACCTCCCCATCGATCTTCACTTCTTTGCCTTTTACAAATCCTAATTTTGTAAACTTAACAGCACTCTCTTTCAATAAATCAACCAATGCAATTTCATTGTCTTTTTTAACAGAAACCACTATTCGTCCCTGTGTTTCGCCAAAAAGGAAAGCGTCTTTTCTCACTGATTTGTCGGAAGAAATATCAATCCCCAATCCCCTTGCAAAAGCCGACTCTATCAAAGTTACAAATAAACCTCCATCTGAGCAATCGTGAGCCGATTCAATTAATTGTTTTGAAATTACATGCTTTACTACCTGTTGTACGTTAAATTCCTCGTCAAGGTTAAAGAAAGGGGCAGGAGAATTTTTTATTTTATGAAAAGAATACAGGTATTCTGAACTTGAGATGTCGTTGTGGTTTTCACCGATCATGTAAATACAATCACCTTCGCTTTTAAAGCTGATGTCCATTTGGGTGGATTTATCTTTTAAAATCCCCAGCATACCAATGGTTGGTGTTGGAAAAACAGGGCCTTCGTAGGAGGACTGGTTGTAAAAACTAACATTTCCACCGGTAACAGGGGTTGCGAATTTTGTACAGGCTGCACTCATGCCTTTAATAGCCCCTACAAATTGCCAATACACTTCGGGGTTGTAAGGATTACCAAAGTTTAAGCAATTGGTCACCGCGCTTGGTTCGCCTCCGCTACAGGCAATATTCCGGGCCGCTTCGGAAACGGCAATGGCGCAACCTGTTTCAGGATCGGCGTTTACATACCGGCTGTTGCAGTCAACGGTTAAGGCCAGGGCTTTGTTGGTGCCTTTAATGTTTACAATGGCTGCGTCGCTTTGGCGGTTGGTACCCATGTTCACGGTTCCCACCATGCTGTCGTATTGGTTGTACACCCAGCGTTTGGAGGCAATATTCGGGTGCGAGGCCAGGTGCACCATCACAGCTTTGTAGTCGATTGGTTCGCTTACATTTTCGATATTGAATTTTTTAGATTCAGCGTAATAAGCAGGTTCTTTGTACTCGCGGGTGTAAACAGGTGCGCCTCCTCCAAGGACGAGGTCTTCGGCTGGGACATCGGCCACTAATTCGCCGTACATGTAATATTTTAAACGTTTGCCTTCGGTTACTTCAGCAATCTGCGAACAATTCAAATCCCATTTATCGAATACTTTTTTCACTTCGGCTTCCCTGCCTTTTTTCACAACAATCAACATACGTTCCTGCGATTCGGAAAGCAATATTTCGAAAGGCTGCATATTGGCCTGGCGCGTGGGGACTTTGTCTAACCACACATTCATCCCATGTTCGCCTTTGGCGCTCATTTCGCTGGTGGAGCAGGTGATACCGGCTGCGCCCATGTCCTGCATACCTACAACAGCTCCGGTTTGTATAACTTCCAGCGTAGCTTCTAATAATAATTTTTCCTGAAAAGGGTCGCCCACCTGAACAGCCGGTAGATCTTTGGCTGAATCTTCTGTAATGTCGGCGGAAGCAAAGGTTGCCCCGTGTATACCGTCTTTACCGGTGGCCGAACCAACTATAAATACAGGGTTTCCGGCGCCGTAAGAAGTAGCGCTGATGGTTTCACCTGTTTTTACAATACCTACACTCATCGCATTGACCAGGGGGTTCACATTGTAACTTTCGTCAAAAAACACTTCCCCGGCAACGGTAGGAATACCAAAGGCGTTGCCATAATCGCCAATGCCTTTTACCACACCTTTCATCAGCCATTTTGTTTTGGCTGAATTGATGTCGCCAAAACGCAATGAGTTCAGTTGCGCAATGGGTCTTGCGCCCATAGTAAAAATATCGCGGTTGATGCCTCCAACCCCTGTGGCGGCACCCTGGTAGGGTTCCAATGCACTCGGGTGGTTGTGCGATTCTATTTTGAAGGCGCAGGCCAGGCCATCGCCAATATCAACGCGGCCGGCATTTTCTTCACCTGCTTTTGCCAGCATGTGCGGCCCGTCTTTGGGCAGTGTTTTTAACCAGGTGATTGAATTTTTATAAGAGCAGTGCTCGCTCCATATCACCGAGAAGATGGAG
>JAHEYF010000217.1 GCA_023251755.1 Bacteroidota bacterium | reverse complement strand
CGACCGGGGCGATAAACAAGCCCTGAGCATCGGTAAAAATTTTCTTTTTGATATTTCGCGGGTGATCGGAATGAACGATGCGAAAAATTTCCATCACAAGATGAAACTCTCCAATCCTATTGAGAAGCTATCCGCCGGGCCTGTTCATTTTGCGTATTCGGGTTGGGCCTTTGTGGATATATTGCCGGAAAGCAGCCCCAGCCCCGATGAGAATTATTTTCTGACTTATCATCATCCCTTTTCATTTGAAGCAGACTCGTGGATACGCGCCGGCAAAAAATCAGAAACCCCTGTTTGCATTATGAATTCGGGGTACAGTTCGGGCTGGTGTGAAGAAAGTTTTGGTATTGAGCTCACCGCTGTTGAAGTAACCTGCAAGGCCTGTGGCGATGAGAACTGCACCTTCATTATGGCCCCACCGCATAAAATAAACGAACACTTAGACAAGTACTTCTCTAAAAAAAACATTGCTTATAAAAAAACCACAGCTTATGATGTCCCTACCTTTTTCGAACGGAAAAAAGTAGAGGAAGAAATGGAGAAATCCAAACGCAAAGCAGAAGAATCGGACAGGGCCAAATCGGATTTCCTTGCTAATATGTCGCATGAAATACGCACACCCTTAAATGCTATCATTGGTTACGTTGATCTTATTTTGCAGGACAACATCTCAGCCGAACACAAAGATTACCTGCTGACCGTAAAAGAAAGCGGGCAATTGTTGCAACGTGTAATCAACGATATATTAGACCTTTCGAAAATAGAAGCAGGTCAGTTGGTGATTGATAAAATAAGTTACTCGCCCAGGCACCTGTTTGATTATACCGAAGATACAGCGAAGGCCCTGTTGATGCAGAAAAATTCAAAGGTTAAATTAATCAGGTACATCGACCCCCGTATTAGTCCTGCTATTGTTACCGATTCGGTTAAATTGCAGCAAATCATGTACAACCTGATCAGTAATGCCATTAAGTTTACCGAAAAAGGAAGCATTGAATTCGGAGTGAAATTAGCAGAGAAAGATACACTTGAGTTTTATGTAAAAGATACAGGTATTGGTATTCCCAAAGCAAAACACGAAGCTATTTTTGAAAAATTCGGACAGGCCGATGCCAGCACCACCCGTAAATATGGGGGAAGCGGCCTGGGCCTGACCATCTCCAGGAAATTAGTGGAATTGCTTGGAGGCAAAATTTCCCTGCAATCAAACGAAGGAAAAGGAACCGCTTTTTATTTTACTCTGCCTTATATTCCGGATGCAGAGGCCTCAAACATTCATAACAGCTCAACCGAAACATCTGCCACCAGTAAAAAAGTAATATTGCTGGTTGAAGACAACCTGATCAACCTCAAGCTTACTTTAAAGGTGCTGGAAAAATACGATTACAAAGTGATTCCGGCAAAAAACGGAAAAGAAGCGGTTGATTTATTTATGGCTCATCCCGAAATTGAATTAGTTGTTATGGATCTTCAAATGCCTATAATGGATGGCTTAACCGCTTTGGGCCACATGCGTGAATATGAAATTAAAACTAAAACAGCAGCCAAACCATTTATTGCACTTACCGCACACGCTATGAAAGGCGATATGGAACGATGCCTGGAGGCAGGATTTAACCAATACGTTTCGAAACCCTTCGCCATTGAGCACCTGCTGAAAACGATTAAAGATTTAATTGCGTAAAAGAGTTTATTCGTTTATTTGTTCATTCGTTCATACCTAACAATTGAACAATTGAGCTCTCTTGGCGTTTAACTTTTAAATCTTACTTTTGCTTATCAGTTACACACAAAGTCCATGAGCCGCAAAACATTTCGTAACCGGAATCAATTTTTGGCTTTTGGCTTATTACTTTTGGCTTTATGAAAACAGCAGTATTCAGAAAAGGACACTTCAACGCTGCGCATCGTTTGCACAATAAACACTGGAGCGAAGAAAAGAACCGTGATATTTTTGGTTTGTGCAACAACCCTGGTTTTCACGGGCACAATTACGATTTGTACGTAAAAGTTATTGGAGAAGTAGATCCCGATACAGGTTATGTTATTGATATGAAACACCTGAGTGAGTTGATTCACGATGAAATAGAGGAACGTTTCGATCATAAAAACCTGAACCTGGACACCCAGGAATTTAAAGACCTGAACCCAACGGCCGAAAATATATGCAAAGTAATTTTCGACATCCTTCGTAAAAAAATTGATCCTCAGTTCGACCTGCAAATCAGGTTGTACGAGACCCCCCGCAATTTTGTGGAATACCCGGCCTAAAAACCGTAACTTTGGGATCAATGGAAAATGGACTCTTTGCGAATAGAAAAAACCTTCACAAGAACATTGCCTTTTATTTAACCCTTTCTGTCGCTTTTTTATTGCCCTTTAAATTACCGGTGCCTGTATTAATTGCCCTCTTAACTTTAAACTGGCTGATTGAAGGTGATTTTTAAACTAAATTTTCGGGGAAGCAAAAAAAAAATTACTTCTTCCTTTTCGCCTCGTTTTATGTTCTGCATATCATAGCTTTATTTTATACTATCAATATACCCGAAGGATTAAGCGCGCTG